>ONWK01000012.1 GCA_900321505.1 uncultured Eubacteriales bacterium | reverse complement strand
GACAGACGATTGTGCAGATACAGCGTGGGGAAGCCCCAGGTCACGGGATCCGCCTTGATCTCTTCGATAGTCCTTGTATCGTCATTCCTGAAGAAGTCGATACCTGTTTCGCTATCCTGCATCCGGATAACATTACTGCCGAGAAAAGGTGCAACGGTTGCCGTATATGTACCTGCGGAAAGCCTTATCACATCTTCACCCTTCCACTTTTCAATCTTTGCCGAAAAACTCATTCTGATCCCTCCGATCTTCGAAGAAAATGTCCGTCCTGTCTCCCTGCTCAGGAGAACCAATGACACAGAGCTATTACATAACAACAGGGCCAAAAGGTCCGGGTATGCGAAAACCTTCTGACCCCAGAAACATTATATGCCATCCGTTAATCAAAAACAAGTATTTACTTCTTTTCTGCCACCACTATACAGTTGGAATCAGGGAAAATATCGGGCTCCAGGGAGACCAGAGGCCTGAGGTGTTCGGGATATCCCGGTTCAAGGAAGGAATCGGCCCGGATCACCTCTGCTCCAAGGCTTTCCAGAAATTCCCTGTACTCGTCTATCGTAAAGTAGCCGAACTGTTCCTGCACCTCATGGCTGTAGGATTCCCTTCCCCAGGTATATGTATACAGGAACTCCCTGATATAGTTTTTACAGCCGCTGACCTTTAATCCCTCTTCGTCTATGGTGATCCTTTTATCCTCTATATCAGGCAGGCCCTCAAAATCATTCAGGTAGTTTTTGAAGAATTCCAGTCCCGAAGCATCTTTGAAGGTGACCGTAAGCATATCCTGTCCTTCCGTCACCGGTGACTTCACGCCGTCACGGATTATGATCCGCCCTCCCGGCCTGAGGGAATCAAAGGCATTCTCCAAAGCCTTCTTCACCACCTCGATCCGGAACCGTCCCTCCGGCGTTTCAGTGTAGGAAAAGATCTCATGGATGATCGAGGAGAAAATGATGGTATCCACGCAACCCATTTCACCGTCCATCAGTATGGGACCGTCCACAAAATTATGACGCATCACCGTCCAGTGATGGTTTTCATTCTGTCTTTTTTTATTCAGTACTGCAATAACATTCTGGGAAATGTCAGTTCCTATAACGGTCTTGTCCGGATATCTTTCCTCAAGCAGATCAAGAAGCACTCCGCCTCCGCTGCCCACATCCACCACCGTCTGACCCACCGCATAATCAATGATCGAATTCTTCGTCGACTCCTCGGTATCATTCATGGTGGCAAGATATTTGTCCTCATTATTCAGGCGGTCAAATTCATCCCTCCTGAAGCCGAACATATCATAGAGCACCGTGATACTCTTCTCAAATGTGAGCAGCCCGCTGCGCTCCGCCTCAACACAGAATTCTATCAGCTTCTCACAAACCTTTGAAAAGCCAAGATCCACCAGCACCGCGCTTCCGGCGCTCCGGGCTGTCAGTGAAACATTTCCAACCTTATCGTCCCTGAGATATTTCTCGATGATTCTTTTCTTATATACGTTGATGCGTTTCTTTCCCTCATAATCATAATACAGGCTGTCCGCCAGCGGTTTGAAGGAAATATACCGGGCGTTTCCGGCTTCCATTTTATCTGCCAGTCCCGTCAGTATCTTAAATACCTGGGATGCATCAAAATCCGACAGCGCCGCCTCAAAATACCAAAGCTCATAATACGGGAAAAGCTTCTCCCGGAAGAATGCTACAAGTTCATCCGGGATCTCGGTCAGACCGGGAAGAAGGCTCTTCACCCGCTGCTCCGCCGGGAATTCACTGAGATCGCCCTCCGTAATACGATCGATAAGACCGTATACTCCCGGCTTTACACGGTTCCAGAGATCATCTGAAACGCCCCGGATGATGCATTCGTTCAGAAGATAGAGAACTGCTTTCAATCTATCCTTCTCCAATGGCAATGCAAGGAGCGGTGCGTTGCCGGACACCGGAACCTCTCCCCGCAGACACTGGCCTATCATACCGTGCGTTTTTATAAGTGTATAAATGATATTTCCGACTGTCTTCGGATCCGCTCCGACATCTGTCTGACCGGCATACTTCGTATCCTGTACGTCATTCTCCAGATTCTGCCTGTAATTCTCCTGATCCTGCCCGGCATTCTCTGTATCCACTGATTTGCAATTATCCTCCAGAGAAATAACAGGTACACCCTCCTCCAGATATATCTCAGCCGACGCGATATTGTGAATGTCCAGCGGATAACCCTTTTTCTCCCAGTACGCGCGATCCTTTGAAGTGCCGCCCTTAGCCACCTCGGACCACTGCAGAACAGTACGTATGATGCTGTAGTCGGCATCCGAAAGCTTATACATACCTTGCTCATCCGCCAGTTCGGCCATATCCAGAACAGCCAGCGTACGCAGTACATAATCCAGCGTCTCGCGGCCGGTGATCCCCTCAACCGTTTCCACGCGTTCCATATTGACTGCAATATTCTCTGTATAATACAGATACTGATACCATTTCTCGTCTGTATAGTCTCTCAATTTCCCATCCCTCACTCACTGT
>ONWK01000029.1 GCA_900321505.1 uncultured Eubacteriales bacterium | reverse complement strand
GTAGTGATCACACCTATGCGGAAATAATCCTCCATACCTGCTTTCCTTTCGATATCTCAGTACTCCACCGTTTACAGCTATTAGGACCTGCAGCCAGATCAACCTGATAATTCTTCTGCATTTCCTTAAGAAAAACAGCTCCGTGAGAGGTCTTCCCACGGAGCCTTTACATACTCTACTTAATATCAACGATTACCTTTTTGTCGCTCTTAGACGCAGCAGCCTTTACCACTGTACGGATGGCTTTTGCGATTCTTCCGCTCTTACCGATAACCTTGCCCATATCCTCGGGAGCAACAGTAAGCTCAAGAGTAATGGTATAATCATCTGTTGTTTCGGTAACTACTACCTGGTCAGGGGCGTCTACAAGGGATTTTGCGATGATTTCCACTAATTCTTTCATGCTGAAATCCTCCTTATAGTATTATTTCTCGATCCCCGCCTGCTTGAACAGTTTAGCAACAGTCTCTGTGGGCTGTGCACCATTTCCGAGCCACTTCTTAGCTGCCTCTGCATCGATCTTTACAACACTGGGCTCCTGGTTCGGATCATAGCTTCCGATCTCAGCGATAACGCTGCCGTCTCTTGCTGATCTGGAATCTGCTACTACTACACGGTATACCGGATGCTTCTTATAACCCAGTCTTCTTAATCTGATCTTTACTGCCATTTCTTTCTTTTCCTCCTGAAAAATGTTATATCTACAGGCTTTATGCCCTGTGACCTAATGTAAGAACCTATAGCGGATCAACCTGGTAATTTTGCTGCTGTTCCTTAGAAGCCGAAGGGTGAGAATCTTCTTCTCTTCTTGCCCTTGCCGCCCATCATGCCGGACAGCTTCTTCATCATCTGCTTTGACTGCTCAAACTGCTTTATAAAGCGGTTTACCTCAGCTATATCAAGTCCTGCGCCTTTGGCTATACGCTGTTTACGGCTTATATTTATAAGATCGGGATTCTCCCTTTCTGCCGGCGTCATGGAATAAATAATCGCTCTCGGATGGGACATTGCATTCTCGTCGATCTCCACATCCTTCATCTTCTTACCCATTCCCGGAAGCATATCCATTATATCCGTAAGGCTTCCGATCTTATCCATCTGCTCCATCTGGGCAAGGAAATCGTTGAAGTTGAAGCTTGCCTTACGCAGCTTTTCCTGCATTTCGGCCGCCTGCTCTTCATCGATCGCAGCCTGGGCCTTCTCTATAAGGCTTTCCACATCCCCCATTCCGAGGATACGTGAAGCCATACGCTCGGGATAGAAGGGCTCAAGATCCGTGAGCTTCTCACCCATACCTGCATAGTAAATGGGCTTTCCTGTAACAGAACGGATGGAAAGCGCCGCACCGCCGCGGGTATCACCATCAAGCTTGGTAAGGATAACGCCGTCGATACCGAGATCATTATTAAATGTGGTAGCCACATTTACGGCATCCTGACCGGTCATGGAATCCACCGTCAGCATTGTATAATCAACTGTCACCGCTTCCTTGATATCCCGAAGCTCCTGCATAAGCGCTTCGTCTATGTGAAGACGGCCGGCAGTATCGATAAAGACAAGCTGAATGTTATTCTTTTTTGCATGAGCCAGAGCTGCCTTTACTATCTCCACCGGCTTATAGTCCGTTCCCATGGAGAAGACCTCAACGCCTACCTTCTCACCGTTGATCTGCAGCTGCTGTATAGCTGCCGGCCGGTAAATATCACAGGCCACGAGGAGACATTTCTTACCCTTGTTCTTAAATTGTCCCGCAAGCTTTGCGATGGTCGTTGTCTTACCTGCGCCCTGCAGACCGCACATCATGATAACTGTCTGCTCATTTGAGGGCTTCAGCTTGATATCCACCACATCATTACCGAGGAGTGTGACCATTTCCTCTTTAACTATCTTTACAACCATGTGGCCGGGATTGAGGCCCTTCATAACCTCTTCACCGACGGCACGCTCGCTCACGGAATTCACAAACTGCTTTACAACCTTGAAATTGACATCGGCCTCCAGAAGCGCACGTTTAACTTCCTTCATGGCCTCCTTGATGTCATCCTCGGTAAGCACGCCCTTTGAGCGCAGACGTTTGAACACGCCCTGTAATTTATCACTTAAACTGTCAAATGCCATAATAACCTCATTTATACTATAAACCACCTATAAGGCCGTCTGTATGCTCAAGGATACCCTTCAGAAGTTCTTTTCCTTCCGTATCCGAGCCGTCCAGTCTGTTATCCAGCTCGATCGCATTTTCACGGATCTTCTGCAGATCCCTCTTCATATTCAGAAAACGTTCAACCAGATGGAGCTTATCTTCATACTCCTCAAGCTGCCTGTCGCAGCGGTGGATCATATCATGTGCGCCCTGGCGTGATATATTCTCATTCCTGGCCAGCTCAGCACAGGATATATCATCCATCACAACAGCCTCATAAGCCTTCCTCTGATGTGGTGTAAGAAGTTCGCCGTAAAAATCATATAACATTGCTCTTCGTACGATTGATTCCATCTATACACACCATGCTCCCACTTATCCCTGTAACAGACTTTGCTATATTACTACAATTGTCGGATAGCTGTCAAGTGTTTTTTCTTGACACTCGGCCCGGAACGCCTGCGGATGCTTCCTGACCGCTGCGCAGCCGTCACCGTATGGTCCTTTTACGCCCTATGTAGTTCTTTGTATGCGCCCTTTTCCGGTCACCGGCTGTGCTTTTCCTCTTTCTGACCGCCTTCTTCACCTTAAGCTGCGGCTGTTCATCGAACACAGTATAGTCTCTTTCAAAGATAAGATCCGTCATCTGCTTTTTCAGTATATCATGATCTATATGGCTTACAAGATATTCCCTCAGAAATGCACGGCTTTTATCCCTGTATTTCGGACAGCCGTTCATATCCAGCAGCTGGTGCATTTCACGCTTCCACATAAGATATATCTGGTTTTCAATCTTTGCATTGGGATTATCATCGGCTCCCCGGTCAAGAAAGGTTCCTTCATCCGTCACCGCTATGATACCCCAGTGATCCGGTACATGCTCAGCCACATGCCTGCGATGGCTCTCTCCCACAACGATATAACAGAAATCGCAGAAACGGTCATAGTCCGTCACCTGGGTTTTGAGCCGTGTATATGTATCGGCATCGGATTTTATCTCAAAGCCCACGATATAGCCATCCAGGACACCCAGCACATCCGCCCTGGAACCCTTTATGATCTTTTCTTCTATCACACGGATCTTGCCGAACTGCTCATCCAGGAAATCAAACAGCGGCTCCCGCATATCTTTATCAAGCATTTTCTTCTCTCTATCTTTAATATCAGCAGCACTTTGCATTTTCAGAATCACAGAACAGTACAAATCGAGCAGAAGAAGGCTTTACCCTCTCCTGCTCGATTAACGCACAGATCAGAACCACCGGCCGGCCCTGCGGTACATTTTCCTGCAAAAATGATCATTCAACGATATAAGGCTTAAGCGTCTCCATGATCTCATCCATATCCTTCTCAGCATAGATATTAAGATCTATCGGCTTTGAAATATCAAGGCTGAAAATGCCCATTATAGACTTGGCATCGATTACATACCTTCCTGCAACCAGATCGAAATCTGCCTGGAATCCACTGATATCATTTACAAAAGCCTTAACCTTATCGATAGAACTGAGAGATACTTTTACAGTTGTCATATTTCCAAACCTCCAATATTTGATGATTTTTTTTACTGTTTATGCTATCATAACACAAATGATGCGGCAATTCCAACAAATTTTTACAAGCCTTTGAGGTAAAAAATATGTCTCTTCCGACTTCTGTTCTGATAAACAAAAAAATATTCATACTCACACTCGGATGTAAGGTAAATCAGTATGAATCCGATGCCATGCTTGAAGCATTGCTCTCTGCCGGTGCCGTTAGCGGGAATGAAAATGATGCTGATATCTGTATCGTCAACACCTGCTCTGTAACCAATATGGCCGACCGTAAATCGAGGCAGATGCTTTCCCGCATGAAAAAGGAAAATCCCGGTGCCCTTATCGTGGCTACAGGCTGTTATGTTCAGGCTTTGGAGGAATCAAAACGCCGCCTTGAGAAAAACCCCGGCGCCTCCTCGGGAAGATCAACCGGAAAAGAAGCCTCCGCGATCACAGCCGATCTAATAATCGGAAATAACCGCAAAAGGGATATAGTGAGAATACTCACAGAGTATCTTTCAGGCGAAGCTGTACAGGATACAGTGGTCGACATAGCCCATGATCCGGAATTTGAGGATCTTAAGCTCCGTATGCCGCTTACCCACACCCGCAGCTATATCAAGATCCAGGACGGCTGCAACAGCTTCTGCAGCTACTGCATCATCCCCTTCGTCCGTGGAAGGATAAGGAACAAATCACTCTGTGATATTGTAAGGGAAGCTGAAATACTTGCTGAAAACGGCGTAAGAGAGCTGGTACTCACCGGTATCAATCTTTCTTCCTACGGAGATATTGGCACTGATACACTGATTGATGTGATCGAGGCTGTTCACTCCATTCCCGGTATCCTGCGCATCCGTCTTAGTTCACTGGAACCCCGGGTAATAACGGATGAATTCATGCAGAGGCTGAGCCGTCTTCCAAAGCTGTGCCCTCATTTCCATCTTTCGCTCCAAAGCTGCTGTGACAGCGTTCTTAAGCGAATGAACCGGAAATACACCGTTGATGATATAAATGCTATCGTAAAAAGGATACGCGGCGTCTATGACCGTCCTGCCCTTACTGCCGATATTATCACAGGCTTCCCGGGTGAGACCGACGAAGAGTTTGAGATAACTCTTAAAAACCTCGAACAGCTTCAGCTTTACGAGATGCATGTATTCAAATATTCCAGAAGAAAAGGCACCGTGGCGGATACCATGCCCGGGCAGATCCCTGAACCCGTTAAGAACCTGCGCTCCGAAAAGCTCATCAGCCTCGGAAAGGAAATGAAGAAGAATTTTGAAGCTTCCTTTTCAAAGGATACCCTCAATGTTCTTATCGAGGAAATAGTTGATACCCCTGCAGGAAAATGCTACAGGGGGCATACTGAGCGATATCTGCTGGTTGATATACCGGTGGAAAGCATTGGGGACAGTTCTCCCGATATGGGAAGGATAAATACGATCATTTCCGTATCATCTTCATGAGTCATTACATCTCCGATTGCTTCAAACAGCCACGAGTCATATTCAGTCTGCAAGCAGGCTTGCGAAAAATATGACTCGTGGCTGTTCATGGATTATCTTACACGCAAAAACCCGCAACCATAGGTTGCGGGTTTTTGCGTAGTCCGTAGGGGAATCGAACCCCTGTTTCCGCCGTGAGAGGGCGGCGTCTTAGCCGCTTGACCAACGGACCAAAAGTTCCTTTCTTTCAGCGACTTCGTTAGTATAGCAAACTAAGAATTATATTGCAAGCTTTTTTTTATTTTTTTGCAAGTTTTTTCAAAACTGCTATAAGATGCTTCCATGTTCTCTCCACAGAAGCAAGATCCATCCTCTCATTCGGAGTGTGTATATCCTTAATATCCGGCCCGAAGGATACTATATCCAGTCCCGGAATGCCTTTACTGAAAATGCCGCATTCTAAACCGGCATGAACGGCTTCCCTGACCATCTGCTTTCCGAAAAGCTCTGAATATGTTTCACACATGATTTCACTGAGTTCTGATCGCTCTGCCGGTTCCCACCCGGGATAATCGCCGCTGAGATCGATATCTGCATCAGTCAGCTCCGATATAGCCTGCAGCCTGCCGATCATCTCCCTTTTCTCCGACTCAACACTGCTGCGTACAAGAAATGATAATTCCACCTCATCATCAAAGGTTTTAAGGATCCCGAGATTCAGTGACGCTTCAACCGCCCCCGGAACGGTCATGCTCATTTTCTGAACACCGTTCGGAATGATACGCAAAAGGGTAATAAGATCATCTCCGGATTCCAGAGTCATGGGGAGCATTGCAATATCATCATCAGGCTCAAAGGATAGTTTAAGCCCGGAATCTGTAACGGCATATTCGTGTCTCATCTCCTTTTCCAGCCCCATAAGCAGCTTTTCAGCCTCCGGAATATCCTCTTCATCGATCCTGATCTGAGCACTGGCATCCCTGGGGATCGCATTATCCTTGGCGCCGCCGTTGACAGAGATAATACTGTAATCATATTTCAGTTCATCCTTAAGCAGCTGAAGCGCTCTTCCGAGAAGCATGCAGGCATTTGCTCTTTCCTGACCAATCTCGATACCGGAATGACCGCCCTGAAGTCCGGAGATGCTCAGCCTCATATTTTTCGGAGTATCAAATTCAACCTCTGTCTTATTCATTTCACCGAAGAGGCCGTCAAGAAAACCTTCAATACTACCGTCCATGCCAAGCTTATCCTGTATATCCATCAGGCTTCCCTCAGCATCTTCGTCATCATTATCTCCTGCACGGTCAAGATCAAGGGTCAGCTTCACAATACAACCGCCGGCACAGCCGGTGATGAGGTGACCCTCTTCCTCATTGTCGATATTGATCAGCATGCTGCCCTTAAGTAATGACATATCCAAAGCGTCAGCTCCCAGCATGCCTATCTCTTCATCCACAGTAAAAACGCACTCAAGGGGAGGATGTACAAATGAATCATCTGCAAGGACTGCCAGCATATATGCAACAGCTATACCATCATCACCTCCAAGGGTGGTTCCGTCAGCAGTAAGCACGCCGTCTTCAACCACCAGCTTAAGGCCTTCCTTTTCCATATCGACGGTACAGTCTGCTTCCTTTTCGCACACCATATCCATATGTCCCTGAAGGATAACACCGGGAAGGTCTTCACAGCCGGCGCTGCCCTTTTTTCGGATGATCACATTTCCCGATTTGTCCCTGTCATACTCCAGTCCCTGCTTTTCGGCAAAGCCTGCAAGATAATCGCTTATTGCGCCGGTATTTCCGGATCCGTGCGGTATAGCTGCGATCTCCTCAAAATAGTGCAATACCTCCTTCGGTTCATATGAACCGGATATGAATTCACCCATGCATCTTCTCCTCTCTACTTTACAAAGCCGGTCTACTGGAATCTCTCATCTATCACACGCTTTGTCTTCTTCTCGCTCCTCGGAAGCACACCGAGTTCGACCACCTTGACTATAGGTGTAAATCCGATCTTGCTCTTTACAGCAACCGCTATGCGTTCAGAGAGATCAGCAAAATTAACACTTCCGTTGGTTTCAACATAAAGACGCATTGTATCCTTTCCGTCCAGATGTGAAATGCGGATCTGATACTCGCTGGAAGTCTCGGGGAAGTGCTTCAGAACCTCCTCTATCTGGCTCGGGAATACATTTACACCCTTGATCTTCATCATATCATCTGTACGTCCCATGATGATATCAAGTCTGGGATGCTTGCAGCCGCAGGGGCATTCACCCGGTACGATCCTTGACAGATCGTGTGTACGGTATCTTATCAGCGGAGCGCCTTCCTTGACAAGCGTGGTGATAACTATCTCTCCCATCTCACCGTCCGGAACCGGCTTAAGCGTTTCAGGATCAATGATCTCGATATAAATATAATCATCCCAGTAATGCATGGCTGTGCCCTTGTCACAGTTAATGCCGATGCCGGGTCCGTAGATCTCTGTAAGTCCGTAGATATCATACAGCTCAATACCCAGCTCATCGTGGATCCTGCGGCGCATGGTCTCGCCCCAGCGCTCTGAACCTATGATACCCTTTTTAAGATGGATCCTGTCACGTATACCGCGTTTTGCGATCTCCTCGGCAAGCAGAAGTGCATATGAAGATGTCGAGCAGAGTACTGTACTCTTCAGATCCATCATCATCTGAAGCTGCTTCTCAGTGTTGCCGGGGCCCATGGGGATGGCCATGGCGCCGAGCTTCTCGCAGCCAAGCTGGAAACCGATGCCTGCTGTCCATAAGCCGTAACCCGGAGTGATCTGAATGCGGTCCTTCTTTGTGATGCCGGCCATTTCATAGCAGCGCGCGAACATGATGGCCCAGTCATCCACATCCTTTGCGGTATAAGGGATGATCACAGGAAGTCCTGTGGTTCCTGAGGAGGAATGTATACGAACGATCTCCTCTTCGGGCGCTGTCATAAGTCCCAGGGGATAAGCATCTCTGAGATCTGCCTTCTCGGAAAAAGGAAGCTCTTCAAATTCCTCCTCGGAATGCACTCCCGTAATTCCGGCCTCTTTGAGTTTCTTTCCGTAAAAGCTTCCTGCCGTTACAAGTGCGTCGATCTGACGGTTAACAAGTGTCAGCTGCTCACTGCTGATCTTCATTTTTTCTTCCTCCATAGTGTAATTTAATATATACCTTAATTGCCGGCCACTGAAGCCGGCAATTAACCCTCACTTCGTTCGGGCTGCTCCTTCGGAGCAGGATGCGTACGGTTCTCGTTCCACCTGATGGTGGAACGGAACCTACACCATTAATCTGCGATGTTGAGAGCCGCACCGTGTTCCAGAGCCTGCTCATTTATCAGGTGCAGCTTCTCCGGCAGACGTGCCCTTATCGCAGCCTTCAGATCCTCTATACTAACGCCCAGAGCCCCTGTAGCCGCCGCTGCACCAAGAAGCACCACATTTGAAACCTTCGGATTCTTAAGCTCCCTTATGGCAAGATCCGTATCCACCTTAAGAAGAGGATATCCGGCTCTTTCAAGCCATTCCAGCTGCGCCCTTCCATCATATCTGTCGCCCTTAAGCGCCGAGGTTACCGGTATCACCGGACGCACAGCCGTTATGATCTGCCCTCCCGGTTTCAGGAAATGGAGCATTCTGAGTGTCTCTCCCGGTTCAAAACCGATTATAAGATCTCCTTCCTTTTCGGAGATCATGGGCGACCTGACACCCTCTCCTATCCTTAAATGGCTGAATACGCTTCCTCCGCGCTGTGCCATACCTATAGTTTCCGCGCTCATTACCGGAAGGCCCTTCGCCATTGCCGCTGCCGCGATCAGCTTGGAGGCAAGCACCGTTCCCTGTCCGCCGACACCGGTCAAAATGATATTCTTACTCATCTCCGCCTCCTATCGCTCCAACCGGACATATCTGTTTGCAAAGCCCGCAGCCTGTACAGAGCGTTTCATCTATGGCAACCTTCTCATCCTTTATGATCAGTGCCGGGCAGCCGATCTCACGGATACATTTTTTGCATTGTATGCATTTTTCAGGATCTATGCTTACACAGCCCACCTCTTTAAGATGCTTAGTCATTTCACTGGCTATGGCAATGCACGGATACTTGAAAATGATGGCCTTAACGCCGGGAAGCGCAGAAAGCTCCTTAACCGTTTTCACCGCTTCAGCATGACGGAGGGGATTAACCGTTCTTACCTCCTTAACGCCGATACCGTGAAGTGTATCCTCTATGGAAACCTTCTCAACTATTTCACCCATCATGGTATGTCCGGTACCAGGATGAGGCTGGTGGCCGGTCATAGCCGTGGTGGAATTGTCCAGTATGACCAGTGTCATGTCCGCCTGATTATATACCGCATTTACAGCTCCCGTGATAGCAGATGCAAAGAAGGTGGAATCACCCACAAAGGCAAAGCATACCGTATCCGGATCAAGATGTCCTATGCCCTGAGTGATATTTACACCAGCTCCCATGCAGAGGCAGGTGTCCACCATATCAAGCGGCATTGCATTTCCAAGAGTGTAACATCCAATATCTCCGCAAAATACCGCCTTTTTACCCTTCATAGCCTGTTTTACTGCATAGAATGAGGCCCTGTGCGGACACCCTGCACAGAGTACCGGAGGACGCACGGGAAGCTCAGGCATGTCCGTCATATCTAATTCAGAACTGTCCTTTTCAATCCCGAGAAACGAAAGTATGGCCTTTTCCGCTTCTTCTCTTGTATTTTCACCAGCCACGCGTATGTGACCGGAATTCTTACCGAGAATATCAACCCGGATATTATTCTTTCCGGCGGTATAGATCAGCGCATCCTCAACAACAGGATCCAGCTCCTCTATACAGAGTACACTGTCTGTCTCACGAAGGAACTTTTCCGCCAGAGCTTCGGGAAAGGGATACGGAGTTCCGATCTTCAGCAGCTTTACTGAAATATCCTCCGGAAGCTTTTCAACCATTTCAAGCGCATATGCATAACTTACGCCGGAGGCGGCGATACCGTAATGATTTCCGTTTTCAGTTTTCTGCTCCGGATCTCCATGGCTTATGACGCCATTTCCCTCATACCCGGAGAAAACCCCGGCCAGCTTTTTGTTGCGCTCTACTATAAGTCCGTGATTCTTCAGGGAAAGCCGCGGAAATATAACCCATCTTCCGGAGTCCTTTACAAATCCCTTTACAGGATGCACGAGATATTCCTCCGGATCCTTTACCTCAAGCGAGGCATAGGCATGGCATATCCTCGTTGTGGGTCTCAGGAATACCGGTGTATGATATTCCTCTGAAAGGGCAAATGCATACTGTATCATCTGATAGGCTTCCGCAGGTGAAGAAGGATCCAGACAGGGCACCTTTGAAAATGCTGCAAAATGTCTTGTATCCTGTTCTGTCTGCGAGGATATGGGCCCCGGGTCATCCGCAACCAGGACCACAAGCCCTCCCTCAACGCCTATATATTCAAGACTCATCAGCGGATCGGATGCCACATTCAGTCCCACCTGCTTCATCGTTACCAGCGCTCTTGCTCCGCTGTAGGCTGCTCCCGCCGCAAGCTCCATGGCCGCCTTTTCATTAACCGACCATTCCACATAAACGCCCTCTCCGCGACGTTTTGCCACCGTTTCCAGCACCTCCGTCGAAGGCGTTCCCGGATAACCTGCCACACAGTTCACTCCTGCGGCAAGCGCTCCGAGGGCTATAGCCTCATTTCCCATTAAATATTCCTGATGCATTTTGTACTCCCGTTAATCTGTCTTCATATTATCATCCGGTTCATCCTGCTGCGGAACCCTGTAAATACCGGATTCCGAAGAAGGCCTGTACCAGCTTTCGGCATAAGGATTTATATTATCCATATTTCCGTAAGGACCCTGCGGGCCGCTTTTTCCGTTCATATTCTGCCCCGGCGCATATGTTCCGGGATAAAATCTGCCGTAATCATCATTCTGCTGTACAGGCGGACGTAATCTATTCTTAAACACTATGATCATGTATATGATAATTCCAAGTATTATGGCAAATACATACCATCTTTTCCGGAAAAAGGATTCGAATCTCGTCCAGAACGGTACAGGCCAGGATTCCTTTGATATCTGCTCCGCCACGGAAGACGCAGCATAGGGGCCCATGCGTACATGCATGGGGAAATCCGCATCACTCTTCAGAAAATATGTATACTGCCTGTTCGTGCCTCCGCCGTCATCCCAGGTGACATCCAGATTGTACCATTTCCCGTCCAGCCGGACCAGATTCCACATATGGTTCTCGCTCTGTTCACCGGTATCACCGCCGAAGCCTGTGATTATCCTTGTCTCTATTCCAAGTTTATTAAGCAGATAATAGGTTGCAAGGCTGTAACCGGAGCAGACCATTTTCTTATCCCTGAATCCGTCTATATCGGTATGATTGGCCATTTCCGTATTGGTGTCATATTCAAAATTATCGATCAGATAGTCATGAACATTTTTAACTGTATCGTAATCGGTTTCCTTCTTCAGCTGCAGGGCCAGGCGGTCCATTTCAACGAAATGCGCATCCATATCTCCGCCGTTATAGGGGAATTCGATAAGAACCTTCAGCCCGTGGGCATCATAGGTGAAATACACCGTTTTAATATAATAGACCAGATAACAGCCGCTCATCAGAGGATCGTCAGGATCATAATGCTTTGCGTAGTCGGTAAGCTCCTGATATACCAGTTCCTTTGCCAGGTTATCATCCGAAACATCATAATAACAAAGTGATCTCCTTTCATGGATCTGCTTGGAGAACTCCTTATAAAAATCCTGGAAAGAGCTTACCTTCGGACGTTCCGCCGCAAATGCGCCGTCTGCAGGTATCCCTGTCAGAAGAAGACACAGCAGTAATGCCGCAGCCATCCATATAGCTTTAAAATGCTTTCTCATATTTTTTTCCTGTACTCTCCGGGCTTATCTGAGCCAGGTATAAGTCCTGGTTTCCATTGCCTTTTCAAGTATCGGTTCCACGATACCTTCCAGCTTCTTTTCAGATTCCGTGATCTGCTCCAGTGTCGGCTTGGTCACGGGATGCTTTGCCACAAATATGGTACAGCAGTCCTCATACGGCCGGATAGATGTTTCATAAGTTCCTATCTTTTCCGAAATGTCCACGATCTCCTGTTTGTCCAGTCCGATACACGGTCTGTAAACGGGGCATTCAACGGCATTATCTATAACTCCGAGGGAGAAAAGGGTCTGTGAAGAAACCTGACCGATGGACTCTCCTGTAACTATACATCCCGCATCTTCTTCCTTAGCGATCCTCTCCGCTATCTTAAACATAAAGCGCTTCATGATGATCGTCAGCTCATCGTGCGGACAATTATCATATATTGCCAGCTGCAGCTCCGTAAAATTCACCACATGCAGCTTTATCGGTCCTGCATAGTGCGATACTATCCTTCCGAGATCCTGCACCTTCTCCAGTGCTCTTTCCGATGTATACGGAGGAGAATTGAAATACACCGCCTGCATTTCTACGCCGCGCTTTGCTATCATCCAGGTTGCCACCGGACTGTCTATACCTCCCGACAAAAGTGATATGGCCCTTCCGTTGGTGCCTACCGGAAGTCCTCCCGGTCCCGGGATGATCTTTGAGTAAATATATGCGTTGCCGCGGATCTCTACTTCCACCATTACATCCGGATCATGCACATTTACCGAAAGGCCCCTGTCTTCAAAGCGATCCAGCAGCACTCCTCCAAGCCGGGCCTCCATATCCATTGTATGGACCGGAAAGCTCTTGTTCCTTCTTCTGACATGTACCTTAAAGGTGAAATTATACGAATCGTATTCTTCCTCAAAATATTCAGCTGCAGCCTCATCTATCTTCTCCGGTGTAGGATCCTCAACCTCATGTACCGGACAGATACCTGTAATCCCAAAGGTATGCGACATCCTCTGCACCGCTTCGTCATAGTCATAATCAGAGTCAGCTTCCACATAGATGCGGCCGTAATCCCGGCGCACATTGAAGCTTCCCAGAGGCTTCAGCCGTGAACGGAGACGCTTGCAGAGAACGTCTTCAAACACATAACGGTTTTTACCCTTGGTCCCTATCTCGGCATATTTAATGATAAATGTTTTGATCTTCAAATCCGTACTCCTTATTAACTGTCAGTATCTGTTCACTTCCGTGAAAATCAAAAACAGTCCGGAAAGCAAGCTTTCCATCCGTGATTTAATGATTTTCACCGGGCATTTAAGAGTTACTGTCATCCTCTGGTATAATGCCTCAGCATCGGAAGCAGCTTTGCTACAGTTTCTATCGCATAGTCCACCTCTTCCTTCGTATTGTCCTTGCTGAGACTGAAACGGAGTGTAGACTCCCTCTCCTCCGGTGACAGCTCTATCGCCGCCAGCACGCTGCTTTCCTTCTTCTTATTCGTTGAGCAGGCAGAGCCTGCAGATACATATATTCCCTCCGCCTCCAGAGCATGAAGCATTACCTCGGCCCTTACGCCCTTAAAGGAAAGGCTTACAATCTGAGGCGCTCCCATGGAATGATCGGTCACCTCCGGAAAAGAGGTCATTCCTCCGATCAGCCTGTCCCTCAAAGCTGTCATGTGCGCAGTTCTTTCACCGAGCTCAGAATTCATCCTCTCGGCAGCCAGTCCCATACCGGCGATGGCCGGTACATTTTCCGTACCTGAACGCATGCCCTTCTGCTGACCGCCTCCGTAGATCACCGGTCTCAGCAGCGTACCCTTTCGTATATACAGACATCCTATGCCCTTCGGAGCATGGAATTTATGACCGCTGACGGAGAGCATATCCACTCCCAGTTCCTTCACCGATATCGGGAGCTTTCCGTAAGCCTGGATCGCATCCGTATGTACATAGGTGTCCTTATTCTTTGCCTTGACAGCCTTTGCTATCTCTGCTATCGGCAGGATCGAACCTATCTCATTATTGACCATCATAACCGTGACAAGGATAGTATCCTCCCGCACTGCCTCCGCCACCTGTTCAGCCGTTACTATCCCTTTATGATCAACCGGAAGCCTTGTCACCTCAAAGCCTTCTTTCTCAAGAAAAGCAAGAGGCTCACCGATACTGGGATGCTCTATGTTTGTTGTGATTATATGCATACCCTTTCGGCGTTTGGCCAGTGCACTGCCGACAAGGGCGGTATTATTCGATTCGGTACCTCCCGAGGTAAAAAGGATCTCCTCAGGTAACGCATGAATACTCCTTGCTATCGAGGCTGCCGCATCCTTTATATAATGCTCCGCCTTTAGTCCGTATGCATGCATGGATGACGGATTACCGTAATCCTCCGTCATGATCTTCGTCATCAGCTCCGCAGCCTCAGGAAGCACCCTTGTGGTAGCGGAATTATCAAAATATGCTTTCATATCTGTCAACCTGCTTAATGTATAATAATCAAACCGCTTTATCCTTAACCATCCAGCATAAATCCCAGCACGGATAACATGGTTATCGCAGCGGTTTCGGTCCTCAGTATCCGGTTTCCCAAAGAAATGATCTCGGCTCCTGCCTGCCTGAGCAGTTCCACCTCCGACGGTTCAAATCCGCCCTCGGGGCCTATAAAAATGCCAAGGGAATGAACGGTCCCTTCATTAACCCCTTTACGTATCAGATCCACAACCCTTCTTGAATGATCCATTCCCTTTGCATTTTCATAGGGCAGCAGTATGACATCGCATTCTTTTTTCGCATGCTCAACCGCATTACCCATAGATAAAGGTTCGATCACATCAGGTATAACGCCCCTTTTGGACTGTTTTGCCGCAGCTTCCGCTATACTCTGATATCTGTCGGTTCTCTTCTTCGCCTTATCATTAGTGAGCTGGACCACAGATCGATGCATCATTACCGGTACTATCCTGCTTACGCCAAGCTCCACCGTCTTCTGGATTATCAGTTCAAGCTTATCCTTTTTCGGCAGGCCCTGATACAAAGTCATCCTGACGGGAAGCTCGGAAGCCGCGTCGGAAATATCACGTATGACCGTAACAACCTCATCATTTTCGAATCCGGTGATCTCACAGCTGTAAACCCTTTCGCCGCAGCTTACCTCAATCATATCGCCCGCCGAAAGTCTCAGCACCTGCTGTATATGTTTTGCATCCTGACCTCCGATCCGGATCCCTTCATCCGATATCTGGTCCGTGAAAAAATGATGCACCTTTTTCTCCTTCCCGATCTGTCATTTCCCGGATACCACCGCGGCCCATTCACCCATAAGCTCCGTCTCAAGAACTTTTAAACCGGCCTTATTCATTGCTTCGGTAACATCCTCCACGCGATCCGCCGATATCCCCGAAGTTATGAATATACCGCCTTTTTTTAGATAATCCGGAGCTATGGAAGAAAGCGGGATTATTACATCCGCAAGTATATTTGCAACCACGATATCATATTCCTTCCGGGGTATCGGGTCAGCATCTCCAAGGGAAAGATCCACCATCTGTACCGGATTTACGGCAGCTATTCCGGAGCCCAGACTGGCCTTTTCGTATCTTTCCTTTTCTTCCTGAGTAGACGCACCTATCACATTACCGGAAAGAAGATTACCTGCCGTGAATACTATCCTGTCCTCGGAAAGGCCGTTAGCCTCAGCATTCTCCCTGCTGGAAATAACAGCCTGAGGATCTATATCAAGTCCGTGAACCTCACCGGCGCCGAGCAGTGCCGCAAGAATTGCCAGTATACCGCTGCCGCAGCCCACGTCAAAGACAGACTGTCCCTTGTTCAGATACTTTCTCAACATGCGGATACAGAGTTTTGTAGTCTCATGAGTCCCTGTCCCGAATGCCATAACAGAAGATATCTTAACCACCGTATCATCCGGTTTTTTATCCGGATACTCCTCCCATACAGGTTCGACTATTATATCCTCCCCAAGCCTGAAGGGCTTATAATACTCCTTCCATTTATCCTGCCAGGTTGAATCATCGGACGTCTCCGTAAGCGTTATCTCTCCGGATCCTACTGACATAAACTCCGAAAGCCTTTCCAGTTCCTTCCCGAGTTCCGCCTTAATCCCTTCTATCTCCTCACCGGTAACACTATCATCCAGATATACCGAAACAAATGCCTGCTCCGCGTCCCCCTCGGGAATCAGCGGAACATCCACATACATCTGCTTCATTTCCTCTTCCGTAAGAGGCATATTATCCGTTATCTCCGCTCCCGGATATCCCAGTTCCTCCAGGAACTCCGCCAACAGCTCCTCCGCCTCAACCGAGGTCTCTATAGTAAGCTTTTTCCAAATCATCCGGATACTCCATTCAAAGATCTGAATCAACAGCAGGACAGGCAGATACTGATTCCCGGTTCTGTTCAAGCCACGGTAATCAATGCCGGTCCATAACAACGCTCTGCAGTAAAAAACATAACAAATATTCTACCATATTTCACGACACATTCAAAGAAAAAAATGGCACACGGAGCGTTGACACCGTATGCCATTTCCGGCTTATATTCAACTTTATCTGCGGCGCTTCTTCCTGTGGTCTCCGAAGGAGAATCCTCCCGCGGAATCCGTAGCCGCTCTTGCATTGACCGTCGTGGTCTTCTCATATTGATTAAGTATGTTCTTCTGCTCCTCGGTAAGATTATCAGGTACCTGAACTACCAGTGTTACGTAATGGTCACCTCTGACATTCTTATTCCTGAGGGTCGGAACACCCTTGCCCTTCAGCTTAACCTTTGTATTGGTCTGGGTACCCGGCTTGATATCATACTCAACCGGTCCGTCGATGGTCTGAAGAATAACTCTTCCGCCAAGAGCCGCCTGAGTAAAGGTGATAGGCTCTGTTGAATAGATATCATACTCCTGACGGGCAAATGTAGGATGCTTATCAACAAGGATGGTTACAAGCAGATCGCCTCTTTCGCCCCCGTTAACACCAGGCTCACCCATCTCACGAAGACGGATACTCTGACCGTTATCGATACCTGCCGGTACCTTGATCTGGATCTTCTTTTTACTCTTTACATAACCGGAGCCTGCGCAGTTGGAACATTTAAAACGAATGATCTTGCCGCTTCCCTGACAGTCAGGACATGTCTGAACCGTACGGGCCATACCGAAGAGGGACTGCTGGGTAAATACAACCTGTCCCTTGCCGGCACATTTGCTGCAGACTTCTGCCGGATGGCCGGGCTGTGCACCCGTAGCCTTACATACCGGACATTCATCCTTAAGGGGCATCTCGATCTCGGTCTGGGTACCGAATACAGCCTCTTCAAAGGATACACGGACCGTAGTACGGATATCCGCACCGCGCATGGGGCCGTTTGCCTGTCTGGAACGTGATCCGCCTCCAAACATATCTCCGAAGATATCTCCGAAAATATCTCCCATATCCGCAAAATCGAAGCCGCCGAACCCACCTTCGCCTCCGGCATTGGGATCAAAAGCAGCCCAGCCGAACTGGTCATACTTTCTCCTCTTGTCCGGATCGGAAAGGATCGCATAGGCCTCGGACGCTTCCTTGAACTTCGCCTCTGCCTCAAGATCCCCCGGATTTGCATCCGGGTGATACTTTTTGGCAAGAACACGGTATGCCTTCTTCAGATCACTGTCTGATGCATTCTTGGACACTCCGAGTATGTCATAACAATCTCTTTTTTCTTCTGCCATACTTTGTCACCTCACAGAATTGACTATAAAGCATCAGGAAATTCTGATTCCTATACTTCCTTGAAGTCTCCATCAACAACATCGCCGCCGAAATCAGGTGTTCCTGTGCCGGTTCCTGCATTTGCTCCGGGGCCATTCTGCTCGTAAAGCTTAGCAAAAAGATTCTGTGCTGAATTCATAAGGGTTTCACGGCCGGCTTTCAGCTTTTCTACATCATAATCGGACAGATTGTCGATATCCGTACCCTCGATGATGGTCTTAAGTGACTGAAGATCAGCCTCAACCTGCTTCTTATCGGCATCGGGAAGCTTGTCACCGACTTCGTTCAGAGCCTTCTCTGTCTGGAATACGATAGCATCGGCATCGTTACGAACCTCAACGCCTTCCTTGCGCTTCTTATCTGCCTCTTCATATGCAGCTGCTTCCTTAACTGCTCTCTCGATATCGTCATCGGAAAGGCTTGTGCCGGAAGTAATGGTGATATGCTGCTCACGGCCTGTACCGAGATCCTTTGCGGATACATTTACGATACCGTTTGCATCAATATCAAATGTAACTTCGATCTGCGGAACGCCACGTCTTGCCGGTGCGATACCGTCCAGACGGAAACGTCCGAGTGACTTGTTATCCTTAGCGAACTCACGCTCACCCTGAACGATGTTGATATCAACAGCATCCTGGTTATCCTGAGCTGTAGAGAAGATCTGGCTCTTCTTTGTAGGAATGGTCGTATTTCTCTCGATAAGGTGAGTAGCAATACCGCCCATGGTCTCAATGGAAAGTGTAAGCGGTGTAACGTCCAGAAGGAGGATATCGCCTGCGCCCTCATCACCGGCAAGCTTACCGCCCTGGATGCAGGCACCGATAGCTACGCACTCATCGGGATTGATACCCTTGAAAGGATCCTTGCCTGTGATCTGCTTAACAGCATCCTGTACGGCGATAACACGTGTGGAACCACCAACCAGAAGCACCTTATCAAGCTCTGCAGCTGTAAGGCCTGCATCATCCAGTGCTGTCTGAACCGGTCCACGGGTCTTCTCAACAAGATCAGCAGTAAGTTCATCGAACTTAGCCCTTGTAAGATCCATATCGAAGTGCTTGGGGCCTTCGCTTGTTGCTGTAATGAAGGGAAGATTGATATTGGTAACTGTCTGTGAGGAAAGCTCCTTCTTAGCCTTCTCGGCAGCTTCCTTCAGACGCTGCATAGCCATCTTATCGGTGGAAAGATCAACACCTTCCTTCTTCTGGAACTCATCCAGCATGTACTTGGTTATCGCATTATCAAAGTCATCACCACCGAGGAGGTTATTACCTGCGGTAGCCAGAACCTCGATGACGCCGTCACCGATCTCAATGATGGATACATCGAAGGTACCACCACCAAGGTCATATACCATGATCTTCTGCTCTTTCTCATTATCCAGACCATAGGAAAGAGCTGCAGCCGTAGGCTCGTTGATGATACGCTTTACATCCAGGCCTGCGATCTTACCGGCATTCTTGGTTGCCTGTCTCTGAGAGTCCGTGAAGTAAGCCGGTACGGTAATAACCGCTTCCGTAACCTTCTCACCCAGATAAGC
>ONWK01000006.1 GCA_900321505.1 uncultured Eubacteriales bacterium | reverse complement strand
CTGTTCACAATGTGTGAACCGTCGGCGTAACCGAAGGGCGTGATGTACTTGAGAACCTTTGCATCTGAAGTGATATTGCTGATGATATTCATGAAGTAGAAAACTGCAGCGATACCGATGCCGATGCCGGCTCCGAATTTGCTGATAAATGCCGATATGCCAAAGCATATCCCGGCGATCTCAAGCTGCATGAGGTAATAAGCCAGATGGAAAAGAAGGATTTCCGACCAGGAGAATTCACCTCCGACTATCAGCATTGAAACGGTGCCGAGTACAAAAATAACCGCGTTTACGATTGAAATGATAACTACTATGCTGATAAGTTTTTCGGTTATCACTTTTGCGCGTGATATGGGATGTGTCAGAAGAAACTCAGCGGTCCGGTCGCGTTCTTCCTTCATAAGCGCGGATATACCTATGATCGCTGCGAAGAAGGCTCCGCCGATGGCCAGCATATTTCCGCATTCAAGGGCATAATAGTTTGTAATATTGTTGAAGTCCAGCTGATCCATGCCGAAGGCCTTTGTAAAACCACCCATGGAGGCCATCATATCATTAATCTGATCCATCTGTTCCTGCATCTGCGGGTATATCAGCAGGGCTATTGCAACCATTCCGCCGATGGCGAGTCCCCAGATCAGGATCACTATTCTCTGTGACAGGAGTTCCCTTTTTAAAATATACATGTTCTTTCCCCTTTACTCAAAAAGCATCAAAATAATCTGCTACTCATAGTAATTCATGAATATCTCTTCCATGGTGGGCTCGGTAATGCTGACGTCTCTCGGACCTTCCTCCGCAAGAAGCCTGAGCAGGCGCGGGATCTCGCCGTCGTAGAGGAAGCTGACGGAATCTTCATCAATTATAAGATCCGTTACACAGCCCGTGGTCTTTCCGCGGCCGGTCTTTTCGTCACGCTTAAGCTCCTGAATAAGCTTCTCGCTTATGGCACTGCGGATGACTACCTTTTTCGCACCGGTCTCTTCAAGCTTTTCTACCTTATCGGAAATGATGATGCTCCCGTCCTTGATAAAGGCGGCGGTCCGGCAGTGCGCCTGAACTTCTGAAAGAATGTGGGACGAAAGAAATACTGTCGTACCTTCTTCGTTGCGTTCTGTAAGTATTTTGAAGAATTCACGCTGCATCAGCGGATCCAGACCGGAGGTCGGTTCGTCGAGAATGAGCAGCTCCGGTTTATGCTGAAGCGCACATACGATACCTGCCTTCTTTCTGTTGCCGAGAGAAAGGTAATCCGCTCTTTTTCCCATGTCCAGATCCAGGCGCTCGCACAGCTTTGCAGCCTCCTCGTCACAGTTTTTCCCCTGAAGATCTGCAGAGAATTTTAAAACATCCTTAACTCTCATTCCGTTATAGAAATTGATCTCGGAAGGAAGATAACCGACGGATCTGAGTATGGCATCATGTCCGCTTACGATATCGTTGCCCAGGACTGTTGCGCTCCCGCCTGTGGGGAAAATGAGTCCCAGAAGTGTGCGGATGCAGGTGGATTTTCCTGCGCCGTTCGGTCCGATGAAGCCGAAGAAGTCTCCCTTTTCGACGCGTAGATTAAGGTCCTTGATACCCTTGATGGGACCGTAATATTTGGTAAGATTGGTTGTCTCGATCACATTCATTTTGACATCCTTCCCTTTCTCTAAAAATCTGTTACAGAATAACTTTTCAAAATAGTAATGCTTAACAGTTCTAATGTTTTCGTTCATTTTAAACAGACATTTTCTAAATTTAAACTTTTTGATTTGCCCGATAGTATTTTCTATGGGGTAAAATGTGCACGATAGTTTCCGCCGCTGAACAGCTGCTGCAATTCTATGCCTCCAGCCGCGCCAGATCTGCCCGGCAGATCCTGCGGTAAAGCAGCAGGCAGATCACGCATAAAATGATCACCACCGCAAGATTCAGGAGATTTCGGTATAGCGGCTTCGGAAGGATCATAGCTCCCACGCCCGGGATGAGAAGTGCGATACCGCCTGCTATGCTGAGACCGGAGGCGGCGCTCTGCTTCACAACCTGCGCGGCATTTTCCCAGTGGAATTTTGGGAATCTTAAGCTTAGTGTCATACCGAAGAGCACCGAGAAAAGTATAGCAATGCCCGGAATGATCAGCATCCAAATGCGCTCAAGCAGGCTTATCCGCATTGTAAAGAGCAGTATTATCTCTGTCAGCGCGTAAAAGGGCGTAAGTATTATCAGGTTGAAAATCAGCTTCGAACCAAGGATCTCTTTAGCGGAAAGCGGAAGACTGCGGGGGATCCACCAGTTTTTACCTTCCATGGAAAGTGAGCAGGCGGAAATACTCATCATAACGAAGAACAGTCCTATGAGATAGGGAATCCCGGCTGAAAGCTGCAGATCGAAGGGCAGGTTCTTTACATTCGCTGAACTGATAAGCTGTGTAGGATCAAAGAATGCCGTCGATATCGCGAAGACCACTGCTAAAACAGGTCCTATTATGGTATTTGATATATAAATACCGGAGGAGGTATACCTTGACACCTCTTTTTTTACCAGCGCCGTCATCACTGACTGAGCCCTGAGAGATTCCAGCTGATACTCTCTGTGCTTTGTTACGGAAACCAGTAATCCGGAGATACGGAAGAACAGGCTTCCGATGGTAAGGACCGTAAGCAACAGGGCGGCCAGAGAGATCCCGGCATAGATCAGAAGACCCGGATAATCCGGCTCTGCCAGTACATTTCCCATGATCCGTGCAGGAGGAAATACCGATTCCACGGTGTTCATGACTTTGCCGGCGGACTCAGCCAGCTGTGCTTTCATTTCCTCTTCGGAAAGCTCTGAAGTCTTTTCTGCAGCCTTTTCATCGCTGCTCTGTGAAACCGTAGTTTTACTTTCATTATCTTTAGCTGCAGGACTGCTTTTTGTAGTGAGCAGAGAGGAAAGAAGGAACATTCCGAGTACAAGGACCAGCATGATCAGCACCTCTGCCAGCACCTTGTGTCTGCTCCTTGAGATCACTGCCGCGATCAGGATCCCGATCCATGCCGCGATGGCGGTTGGGAGGATGGGGAGGATCAGGCAGGCAGGGAGGATCCCGATGTAAAATGCAGCTCCGGCGCCGCTGTTCACTCCGTAAATTATCATGGATGGCAGAAGAGCGCCCAGGGTGATAATAACACCCTCCAGATACATCCTGAAAATTCGGGCAGCGATAACATGGACTCCGCTGACAGGAAGACAGGAGATCATATCCAGATCCTTTTCCCTGTACATCATGGACTTTGCTTTCAGCAGACCCAGAGCCAGCTGCAGTACAAAAGTCAGAAGAAAATAAATCATGGGAATCTTATCAGCCAGGCCGAGTGTTGACATTGCATAAGCCCCGGCTGACGCATATCCAACGAGTATGAGTCCGATGACTGTGAAGGTGACGATAAGCATACGTCTCTTCTTTTTTTCCTGCGGATTTTTTGAATGACGGATCTCGTTGATCCCGAACATATTTATCAGCTCAAGCCGAGCCATTATCCAAAATTCTTTCATAGCTTTAACCTCAGACCATCTGCAAAAAGTGATCTACCATCATTAACCTCAGATCATTTTCAAAAAAGCTCTTCCGGCATTAGCCTCAGACCGTCTCCATAAAAAGCTCTTCCAGGGATGCCCCTTCCTTTACGACCTCGTCCATGAGACCGCTGGTGATAAGCTGTCCGTCCTTGATGATGGCCACCTTGTTGCAGAGCTTTTCAGCAACGTCCAGAACATGGGTGGAGAAGAAGATCGCGCCGCCGGCTGCCGTCATTTCCCTCATCTGCTCCTTAAGCACATAGGCTGCTTTAGGATCCAGTCCTACAAAGGGTTCATCCATAATGATGAGCCTTGGAGAGTGAAGGAAAGCCGAAATGAGTACCAGCTTCTGCTTCATACCATGGGAGTAGGAGGAGACCAGATCTCCGAGAGCGCCTGTGATCTCAAGACGTTCTGCGTGACCGGCGATCAGCCGCTCCCTTTCCGCAGCGGATACTCCGTAAATATCGGCCACAAAATTGAGATACTGTATTCCCGTTAAAAAATCGTATATATCCGGATTGTCGGGAATATAGGCTATCCTTTTTTTTACGGCCTTCGGATCCTCCTTCAGATCGATACCGTCGATCAGTACCCTGCCGCTGTCATATTCGTGGATACCGGTTATAGCCTTTAAAAGGGTAGTCTTTCCTGCGCCGTTATGACCGATGAAGCCGTAGATATCTCCCGGCTCCACGTGAATTGAGATGTCCTTAACACCTTTATCGGTTCCTTTATATATCTTGCTCAGATGCTCAATTATCAACATTTTATTATTCCTCCTCAGGGGCTATGATCATGGAAAGGCTGCGAAGCTTTCTTTCGCCGGTTTCATCCTTTTCCTCGGAGATCATAAGGTATTTTTGAAAAATCCGGCCCAGTTCCACGGAAAAATCCTCCAGCTCCTTATCTGTAAGCCGGAACATGGCTGTTGACATGGCCAGATGATCCCTTACCGGATCTTTATCGGGTTTCTGGTCGTATATATAGAATTTATTATAGAGTGCCATCAGGAACTGATATGCCTGATCCGAGACAGATCCGCTTGTATTTATTCTTTCCTGATCGATATCCAGAAGCCGTTCCACACTGCCGCGGACCTT
>ONWK01000414.1 GCA_900321505.1 uncultured Eubacteriales bacterium | reverse complement strand
TTGGGAACATTATATGCATCTTGTATTTATCATACTAGTCATAACCATCATATATGTTCTGCAGAAGCGTCTGTATCACCGTTTTTGGAAGAAGGGACTTCGTACGTCCGTTTATTTTGATCGGGAATACATGGAATGCGGGGAGGAGGCACAGCTTGCGCTGGAGATAGTCAATGATAAAGCACTGCCACTTCCCGTTTTTCATTTTAAATTCGCCGTCGACAGAGCGCTTCAGTTCAGGGATATGCAGAATTCCGTTGTGACGGATTGCTATCACAGAAATGATGCATTTTCCATTATGGGCTATCAGAAGATAAAGCGCAGCCTCGGATTTGTGGGAACCGAACGGGGCTTCTTTCGCGTGGAAACAGTCAATCTCATGGTAAGGGATTTCTTCCTTACCTCGACCTTTGCGGAGACCAGAAAGGAAGACAGAGGGATATATGTCTTTCCCAGAAAGGTTGATCCGGGGATGCTCACCAGGCTGGTCTGCGGGAAGATAGGTGAGCAGGCCGCAAGAAGAAGTCCGGTGGAGGATCCTCTGAGCTATCGCGGTCTCAGGGATTATCAGCCGGGGGATCCGTATCGTTCGATAAATATGAAGCAGTCCGCACGATCCGGTGAATGGAAGGTGAATCTGTACGAGCCTACACAGGATGCGGAGATCCGTATCCTGCTCAATCTTGACACAGACTCCATGGTCCGTGCCGACCGTCTTCTGGAGGAGACTATTTCACTGGTAAGTTCTCTTGCCAGATATTATCTTGCCAGAAAGGAGCGGGTATCGGTATGGTCGAACGGAAAGGATGAGAACGATAATATCCTTACCGCACCCGGTTCAGGTGCTGAGCTTTCACATGGAATAACCATAGATAAATACCTTGCCGAGATCAGGGCTTCAGCGGGTAAGGATGCCTTTCTCGCCAGGCTGGATGAAGAACAGAAGAGCATCAACAGACATGCGCTCTACCTGATCATTTCTCCGTATTACAAAGAAGATCTGCTGAACCGTCTGGACGGCCTCAGAAAAGAAGCCTCACTGCATGTGGTGGTGCCGTATTATTCGGGGATGGATGCGCCGGAAAGGCGTTCCTATCTTTCGGGATGGGAGGTGGATTCTTATGCAGAATGAACGTGTAAGGACCGTCCTCCGGCTGGGATACGGTTATACAATGTATCTGCTTGTGAGTGAGCTTGTTCTGATCACTCTCAAATGTCCCGCTGTATCATTTGAAGCCATGGTGGTTCAGGGAGTGCTTTTTATCGGAAGCTATTTCCTCAGATGCCGTGTGACAAGGATCTGGCCGCTGATACTTTATGCGGTAGTCTGCGGCGTGGGAATATGGTTTCTGCCGGAGATCATGGCGCAGAAGCTGCTTTTGCTCGGCCTGGACCTGGGACTGCTGGGTATGGGCATAAGGCATGTTGCGGCAAAGGGAGTTCTTCCCGAAGCACAGGAGATACCGTGGCCATCTATGCTTCTGGGTTTTATATCCGTCGGAGCGGGCCTTTATTATGAGCATCCGCAGCTGGTAAGTCTTGCGGTGATACTGTCGCTGATCAATATCATGTTCTTCCTGCTGATCCTATATGCTGACAGTACCGGACAGTATCTGGATTCGAATAAAAACGTGCAGGGGCTGCCCATCAGAAAAATGCTGAGGATCAATACACTGATCGTTGTCGGGATATTTCTGGTGATGCTGGTGGGGATAGGAGTAGGAGAACTGCTGGGTCTTCCGGATGCGGTTACGGAATTCTTCAAATCCATAGGCGAACTTCTTAAAGCATTATTCTATGGATTTGTACTGCTGGCTAAATGGTTCGCGAATCTCATTACCGGTAAACTGGGCGATCAGGTAAGCACTGCGAAAACCAATCTGCTTACTCAGCTGCAGAAGACAAATGCCGGATCGGGGATCATTTTAACCATACTGAAATTCGTTGTTCTCGCCTTTCTGCTGTATTTTCTGATTAAGATACTGGCAAAAGTCCTGAAGGTACTGCTTGCGAAGTATCAGCAGAACGGAAAGGACGAGGTGATACGGGGTGTTAAGGAAGAGGAGAGGGAACGCCTGAAGGACCGCGGACTGGCTTACAGAATGCGGACGTATTTTACCATGGAGGAACGCGCAAGGAGGATCTACAGGAAGAGGATCATTGAAGCGGCAGGGGAGACGAAGCCGCATGAAAATGAGACCACCCGTGATATAATGAACAGGCTTCAGGCTGAAAAAGGCGTGAACCTGCCGGAGCTCACGGCGCTTTATGAGGCAGTCAGGTACGGCGGAGTGAAGGTTGACCAGGAGTATCTGAGAAGGATGAAGACGGCGGATATGCCGCGGAAATAAGACGGCC
>ONWK01000037.1 GCA_900321505.1 uncultured Eubacteriales bacterium | reverse complement strand
GCATGACTTGTATAGCGCTCTTGCCGTGCGCTGTGCCGGTGAGGAGATGACACAAATGAAAAGTGTTGAGACCGGCAACTGTTTAGCTTTGCCTGTTTACACCTTACCACCACTCTAACATGAATTAAAATGAACTCTTTCAAATTCCTGCAGCGCAGATCCATGAAGACTGTATATCCATCGGACATCATAATTCATAGATCTCGCTATGTCTTCGAAAGTCATGCACTCAACATATCTCATCATCAGAAGTTCAATATGTCTCGGGTCACTTAGACGTTCAATCTCTCCTATGATCTTATGTTTCTCATTGATAAGTCGGTCTGTTAATCTGTTGATCTCTTCTTCAATATCGATCCATCGTGCTACCTGTTCAGCCATCTTGTCTGCAGCTCCGCTGCCTTGCACAGATACTTTGTCGTAGCTTATCGCCTTCAGTCCAAGAGTTCTGCTTTTTATTTCGTAAAGCTCTCTGATTCTGTTATTAATCTTTTTGTCCAGGATTTCTATCTGCTTCAGATATTCCTTCGCTTTCATTAGCTTCCCTCTTCTCCCTCAGCCATTCCCTGTATGCTTTGCAATTTGTCTGGCCTACACGGCAGCATCGATCCCGTTCCAGCGTGCACCCTCCGCATGGATAGTATTTCATGCCCGGTCCGTGCAGTAGAACACGCCCTCCTTCTGGTTAAATATATTCTTTGCTATATCTTGATACAGAGTTGAACAGTTCCCGAAAATGTCCCCGATATTGTCATCGAAGTATTGAACCACTTCACATTTGAATACGATATATGTCGCCTTGAATACCCCGGTTGTCGTGATTATATCTGCCACCGCAGGATTACCTCTGAATGCCATATCGTAAATATTCTCTGCCGTTATGAATTCATCGGCAGGGACAACCTCGATCTCCAGTTCAACTGTGCCGAACTCTTTCTTTTTTGGCAGAAGTTCTGCCAGCGCAGAAGCTTTGGCATCATTCTCTACATAAATGACGATCTGGCGGGCTGCTTCGTTGAATATAACCTGGACATCCTTGTCCCATTTGAACATGGCATTGATTTCATTGTAGTATGTTTCCCATGGTGATAATTTATTAAACTTCATCTTTGATCCTCCATTTCATGTCGCCCACAGCTTTCTGACCTATGCATCCTGTAAGTATGTTTGTACTCACAGTTACCGTATTTTGAATTAGTGTCGGTTTGCTTCCAATGTTTGCAGTTATGGCAATACTCTTTCTTTAGCCCGAAAGATCCCCGGATTTCATCTATAAACTCCGTCAGATAGTGCTCGATCCGTTCCTGCCGTCCATGCTCTGTAAACCACTTCTTCTTGAAGTTATCCCTCGCTTCAATCCAACTGCCTTCACCTGTGTCGGCTGATAAATACCATTCCCTGGCCTTGAATAGCTTGGCAAGGTCAGCCACAAGATTATCAAGCTCTTTGTCTCCGAAGTCTCCTATATGTTCTTCAAGGTATCCGTAAAAGTAATTCAGGCTTCCTCCACTCATGATTCCTCCCTCATCTTTTTCAGCACTGCCACGATTTCAGGAAATGATCTCCCTGTTCTACGAATGTCTTCAAGCTCGCAGTATTCTCCAACGTCATCAGTCTCACATGGGTATTTGAATCCGTATGCCATGCCATTGTTTGTTCCGATAACAACAAATTTGACTGAATCATTACAGGAGTAATCATACTCGACTTCATCACCTATATGAATCTGCTCACGGTCAGCTTTCCATCTTTCGTATTCTGCTTTAGCTTCTCGGTATGTCATCTCATGCCAATTCCAATCTTCGGATGCTATGTCAATCTTAATAGCTGTTGCCCAAACCTCATCCTCAATATCCTGTCGGTCTGGCTCGGTGTAAGGCGTCAGTTTGTCAAGTCCGTCCTGGTCAAAGACAAGACTCTTGAATCCTTTGGCTCTGTATAACTCATCCATGCCATGAGGAAAGAACGGATCATCATTCCTTCCGAACGGTTCATTTTCAATTTCAATTATATATTTCATTCAGTTTCCTCCTCGCCTTCTTCCTCTTCCTCATCATCTAATGGTTCTGTTGACTGGAAGGCTCTTCTCAAGATGTTGCCGAAGCATCCTGCCAAAGTGTTGCTTTCTCTGAGTTCTTTCGCATCTGCTTCGATAGTTGTATATTCTGAACTAATTGTGATTTTCATTTTGATTCCTCCTCTGTCCTGTAAGAATTCGGAAGCCGCTGCCATGCATTTACGATCAGACCGATCTTAATCAACGGCTCGTCATCATCACCATCGTAGAAAGCTCCTCCATCTTCGTCTTCCCTGTATTGGCCTATGCATGGTATATTTGCATTTGCAAATGATAGTAATACATAATCACTGCATCCATCTTTATCGACAGGCGGAAGCGTGCTTCTATCATCATCGAATATCTCGACCCAACTCCAACCTTCCGGATGTACATCATTGACCGCCTTTTCGATCCATGCCAGTTTTAGGCCTTCCCCGGTTCTTCTGAGGTTGTATTCTTTCGTGATCGACTCCATGACGGCCTGCCTACTTATCAGTTCTCTCATATCACTTCCTGGTACCTTTCTCTCCAGACTTTAGTTCGTTTTACGCTATCAGCAAGTTTAGTTGATGCAATGTCAATGATCTCTTCTTTATGCTCGTAGAGGATCTTGTCTATTCCATCAACAACTTTGTTACGTATAGGTGTCCAATCTCTCTCCTTTTTTTCAAAATAATTCGGCTTATACGGAGCTATCTCGTCCAAGATAACTGTCCTGATTATATTGTCCAAATCTTTTTCTAATGCATTTTCTGCAATCTTCTTAACCTTTTCGTCATCAAAATCAAATGCTATGTTTAGTATGTGTTGCATTATTTTTCATCCCCCATCTTCTTTAG
>ONWK01000009.1 GCA_900321505.1 uncultured Eubacteriales bacterium | reverse complement strand
TTCATCGAGACATACCTTCATTCTTACCGTAAAAGGCAGTTTCTCCATGTATTCATACAAAAGATAAGTATCAGGGTTTCTTTTCATTTTCGTATCCTTTCTGGTGTCAGGTCATGGCAAAAAAACTTCAGGACTATCTGCCACCTAAAATGTATATGTCATACTCTTGATCTTCTCATCGGTATCCCGGATCGGTTCATACACTCTCATGACCCAGTCCAGCAGAATTCTATTTATATTCCAAACACCGCCAGTACATCCATATCATCCAAACACCTGGATGTTACGCGTTCTGCATTTCGGATCATCTTCTCCACACGGGTTTCAAGCGTTACGCTGATAAAACGGTCCACATCGATTCCTCGAAGTTCAAAAAAGAGTAGCGGATTCTCATCAAACCTTGCTCCAATTCCGTAGAGAACTGCTGCCACATGTTTACAGAGCAATGCCCAGTCGGGACAACTACAGATGAATGCCAGCTCCGTTGGCTTTGGAAATAGGCCATCTTTTCCAATGAACAAACTTTTCAGATCCTCCGGTATATTTCCAGCCATCAGATTCTCAAGACTGGATATCTGATTTCCACAGGCTTCCATGATACGTTCACACTTTTCTTCATCAATAGGGCTGATCCTGATTTCCACTTTATACGGAGTTTTCCTACGCCCCTGTACCCGTGCCGTGACACGCCCCTTTACAATTTTCAGATCAATCACGGTTCCGGAACGCACATAACGTTTCCCACGCTCCAGTCGGCTTGCAAAATCCGCATACTGCTCCAGATTCTCACACCATGCCTTGCCCCACCAGGTAGTAGTGATCTGCTTTCCGGATATGATCACCGGCGAAAGTTCATTTCCCTTTTTCTTCTCTCGCTTCGATGTCTCCGATGCTTTTTTCTTCAACGTCCCCACATCTGGCTGCACATAGGATTCCATTTCTTTCCAGTATCTGCTCATATAAAGCTCCTATCCCATACTTCCCGCCTTGTGAATAATCATCCAAGCCTGAGAACATTCATCAGCTCATCATCGCTCATCTTTGTGATCCAGTTCTCGCCTGTAGCTCCTATAACATTGTTTGCCAAAGAAGTCTTATCATTTATCATTGCATCGATCTTCTCTTCTATTGTTCCCCTGCAAACAAGTTTATGAACCATAACCTTTTTATCCTGGCCGATACGGAACGCCCTGTCCGTAGCCTGATTCTCTACGGCCGGATTCCACCAACGGTCAAAATGGATTACATGATTTGCATTTGTCAGATTAAGCCCCGTTCCTCCGGCTTTAACGGAAATGACCATGTATGGCACATATCGCTCTGACTGAAATTCATGTACCATCCGATTTCTTTGTTTCACAGATGTTCCGCCATGCAGAACAAGTCCTCGCCTTCCGAAAACCTCCGCTAGAAAATCATCCAGGTACGGTGTCACCTCGCGAAACTGAGTGAAGACAAGCACCCGTTCTCTCTTACTCCGAATAGTTTCACAGAGTTCACGCATCATTTCGAACTTTCCGCTGTCGCGCACCGCATAGTTTTCCTGTCCAAGATATTCATCCGGATGATTGCAGATCTGCTTCAGCTTTGTAATAGCACCCATCACGATTCCACGTCGCTCGATACCGTTGCTGTTTCGTACCTTTGCCTCCACATCAGAAACATATTTCCGGTACAGTACTGTCTGTTTTTTCGACAGTGTCACATAATCTACATTCTCCACCTTATCCGGCAGATCGGAAATGATTCTTTTATCGGTCTTCAGTCTGCGCAACATAAAAGGCGTGATCATATTCTTCAGCCTGGAGTAGCCTGTGGCATCCGACTGAAGCGTTTTTGTGAAGTCCGTGAATTCCTGTGCGCTACCCAAAAGACCTTTATTCAGGAAATCAAAAAGTGACCAGAGATTCGCAAGTTCATTTTCAATCGGAGTTCCGGTCATGGCAATACGGAACTCCGACGGGAGTTTCTTCACTGCTCGTGTCTGTTTCGTCCCGGGATTCTTGATTGCCTGTGCCTCATCCAGGATCACCGTATTCCAGAAGACCTGAGCAAATTTCTCAGTACGGGCGATCATCCCATAGGTTGTAATGGAAAGGAACGGGAGCATCTCCGGTTTCGAAAGCATCTTTGTGAGAACCTCATTTCCGATTCCATGAAGGATTCCAATGGGCATGGCCGGCACAAATCTTTCTGCCTCCTTCGACCAGTTCCCCAACAGCGACGCCGGAACCACCAGCAGAACACGCGCATTTTTATCCTTACGGCGAACGGATTCCAGATATGTAAGTACCTGAAGGGTCTTGCCGAGACCCATATCATCAGCCAGGCAGGCCCCAAATTTAAGTTTATCCATGTAGCGAAGCCATTCGTAACCAGCCTGCTGATACGGGCGAAGCGTTGCCTTCACGGTAGTCGGTGGCGCCGTCTTTCGTAGCAGTTCCGGATTCTTCACCTTTGACAGCAGCCCATGCAGCCACTCTCCGTTGGTAATCACATGTCCCACATCCTTAAGTTCCCGGGGATCCGTTCCCTCCCCTGCCATCCGGATGGCATCCAAAAGCGTCATGGTTCCGCCGGATGATTGCAGCTCCTCCAACATCCGACGTAGCTTTTCATGATCCACGACGATCCATTTTCCTTTCACCATGGACAAACCTTCCGTCTCTCTGAGCAGGTGCTCGATATCATCCACGGTCAGCTCCACACCATCAAGTGTGAGTGTCGGGCGCATACTGACAATGGTCTGTAGCCCAAGATAAACCGGTTTATCTTCGCCAATTTTCGTTGTAATACTCGGGCTCATAGCATTTCGTTTCCACCAGTTCGGAACCCGGAAGATAACGCCTGCTCCTTCAATCACCGGAACATCCTTCAGCAGTTCAAATGCCTCACTCTCATTAAGTCCGAGGGGATGAAACATTTCTCCGCTCTCCACAAACTGCGCAACAAGGGGTGACACCTCTGCCACACGATTCAAACATGCCAGAAGTTCCAGCAATTTAGCGTTGCTGTACTGATACTCCGTCAGCGCATATTTGAGAGGAACATGCTTTACCTTCCCATTCTTTAATTTTGTTGCATAGGTTGCAATAAATGCAAACGGGAAATCCTCTTTTGGAGTTTCAACCAAATGAAAGAAGACTCTTTCCGGAACTGTAAGATCCTGATTCTTCTCCGCCAGGTAAAGAGACACCGTTCCCTTGTACTTTTTTATTTCCGCAACATAACATGAACAAAGCTTTCCTATTATTTCATCAATCCAAAATTCATTCACAAACTCAGAACCATCTACAAAAGGAACCTGTGAAAGAAGGCGTTTTTTCAAATCTTCATCTGCGCTTATCTCAAGGTTCTCCCGCAATAGTTCCAAATCCGGTTGAGCCAGGATCAAATCCACAAAACTTCCGGCTACGGTAAACAGAAAGCGTCCCACAGTATCCACATCCTCCGGACAGCGAAGGAATCCGAAATTGTACATTGCCAGATAACGATCCCCCTCTAACTGTGTGCGAAGATCACCTGTCTCCCCCAACTCACACTCTGCATAGAAGCCATGCTCCCTAAAATAGAAATGGCAGGCTGCGAATTCTCCCATGTTAATAATTCCATCCTCCCTCAGTTTAAACAAATCATTCAGCATCTTTCTTCAGGACGCAATACCAATATGGCATGATGATCTGAGACGCATTCATCAATCCAACGCCATCAGGCAATTACGAATCTTATCAAATGCATCAGAAGCTCTTATCTTAAGCCAATTATCACGCCCACTGTTTTCTACTGATCTCTTAAAGTCTTTATCATTGAAAACCTTGTCTACTCTTCTACGGACATCAGCCATATCATTTTCAAGCATTCCGTCATCATCAAGAATATAAGTATGAATGCACTCCATCAGTTTATTAGCCTCTATTTCATCAGACAGATAACACAGATCAAATATATCCTTAACACGACCGGAAAAGGTTCCGAATTTTACAAGCGCACGCAATTTTTCTGCAAAAATCTGTTCTCTTGAATTCATCAAAAGCCTAACGCCTTCATCATCGTGACATACATCAAAGCAATATTCTTCCTGCTCGATCTGAACATTCTTGTGAACTCCAAGATCCATCTTACTTTTAAATGTATGGCCGTTATCGTCCTTTATCAGTATCCATACTCGTTTTCCCCGATATTCCTGCTGCGATAATTCTTCGATTGGGCCTGAAACCCGAATAGTGATTCCCTCAAGACAGTTCAGTTTTTTGATAAAAGCATGAATCGGCTCTTCGTCTATCGAATATTTGATAAAATCGAAATCCATATCTCTTGTAGCTCTACGGACATTTCCTGTAAGACTACGCATAACCACGCCGCCCTTTATTGTAATATTTTTGCTCATAGAACTTGCCGCTATTGCTTTTAATATAATATCCTGACACACCCTGGCTTCTGCTAATAGCCCACTATATCCTTCTTCAACATATAAGGCTGCCATTTTTTCCAAATCAGCCATATCAGTACACCTCCGCCCTGAGTGTTGTGATTATTTTATCCCTTTTGGGCATCACCTCAGCATAATCCCTTATCAGCTCGGGGTTAAGTTGAGAAAGAATTCGTCGATAATTGCACAAAATCTCTTTATAATAATTAAAAGAAAGCTTAGGCTTATATCTTACCAGTTCAATAAGCATCCGTTCCTTGTCAAATATAGTAAGCTTATAACCTTTATAATCAAAAGAAGTAACGCCTATCCCAAGAATATCCTTTGGCATAAAAAACTGCTTCACGCGAGAATCAGGTATAGGAGCGGCTTCTCGTTTCGTTGCCATCGTGCATACATCCGGAATTTCGTCAGTTAACCCATATAGATAAAATGCCGTATCCATAGTTATTATGGCCTTGGGATATTTGAAAGATAATAGCGCCAGCTCCGGTACATATTTCTCCGTTGAATATATTCCTTTATCTATACGAAACAATTCGCCATTATTTACTTTTTGTTGAATTAGATAATCTGAACCATAAAGATTCAAACACTCTGCACGTGACTTCATCAACGTCCCCCTTTTATAAACCAATACCTTTGTGAACGATTAAGAAAATCGTTCACAAACCCTCACTTCGTTCGGGCTGCTCCTTCGGAGCAGGGTGCAAAGGTTCTCGAAACACCTGAAGGTGTTTCGAGAACCTATGTATTTTGCTCTATTTTGCATAGGTTTACTTAAATATAGTTTGTCTTTCAGACAAAGTCAATCCGCATTTCAGCAATTGTCTGCATTTTTTCTTTTTTTGCATAGGTTTACAAAAATAGTGTAACAACAAAGCACCCCGGCTCCGGATGCTCCTTTGACCTGCTCCTTCCCCCCGTCTCCCATTTAATAATCAAAAATGCTCATCTGCGGATATTTTTCCGGAAATTCCTGCATATACCCAAAGCAGGCATCCGGTGTGGACATTATATCATGTTCCCAGCAGATCTTCCTAAATATCTCCGTCAGTCGTTTTGCATTGGGACTCGGTACTTCATAAGAGTTCCCATACTGCCGGATATACCGTTCCTTCATTCCCGGGAAATGCTTATCCAATGCCGCATAATAGTATTCCCGGTCTCCTTCCCGCAGAGTGAGGCCCATGCCGAAATCAATTACACCCTTTACTCCGACTCTGACACATTCATTCAGAATGGATGTGATATTTTCATCGGTATCATTGATATAAGGCAGAATCGGTGTCAGCCACACAATGGTCGGTATCCCCCTCTCCCGCATCTGCTCCAGAACCTCTATTCTTCGCTTCGTGCTGCACACATTCGGCTCTATGATCCTGCAGAGTTCATCATCAAATGTGGTAAGCGTCATCTGCACTACACACTTCGCCGATCTGTTGATCTCATCCAACAGATCGATATCCCGAAGGATCCTGTCCGATTTTGTCTGGATGGCAAGTCCAAAACCATAGTTCAGAATGATCTCCAGACATCTTCTTGTAAGGCCAAGTTCCTCCTCGCAATGCATATACGGATCCGACATGGAGCCTGTTCCGATCATGCACTTCTTTCGCTTTGATCTCAGAGCCTGCTCAAGGAGTTCGGGAGCATTCCTTTTTACCTCAATATCTTCAAAGGGATGCGTAAACTGGTAGCATCGGCTTCTGCTGTCACAGTAAATGCAGCCATGCGTGCATCCCCGGTAGATATTCATCCCATATCGTCCGCCGCTTCCTGTAAGTATTCCTTTTGCCTCAGTAAAATGCATACCACAACGCTCCACATCTTTTCGAATTCAATCAG
>ONWK01000275.1 GCA_900321505.1 uncultured Eubacteriales bacterium | reverse complement strand
GGAAGCTGTCCGCCGATCTCCCCGTTCTGGGCCATCGTCAGATCTGCTGACGTCTTAATATTCCTGGCTTTTTGGATAGCCTGCTTATGTGTATTCAGATAATGCTTCTGAGGAAATGTCAGCTCCTGGTCATGATCCTGCAGATAAGCGTCGATCTCTGCCTCATTTCCCGTGGAACGGATCCTGGGGGGGATACCGTTAGATGCGGTATATTCATAGAGATGGGGATTCGCCTTTATAACATTTTCATACTCCGTCTTTACCTGCTGAGGGGTTCTTGAGATAAATCTGTTCAACAGCTCATCCACCGTCATCCTGCTTGAAGCATAGACACGTGCATACTCATCAAAACCCGGATATTTGAACTGACCATTTACATAGTCGCCCTTTTTGATCTCCTTATCCAGCTTAAAGACAGACTCCGGAAGCGACAGATTGTCCCGGGCATCAACCTTCGAAATGATCTGGCGGTCCTGCTGTATGGAATTAGCGATATCGTCAAACATACGGCCGTTTTTTCCGGCCTTCTCTTTCTCGGTGAGCAGAAGATTCTTCAGTCCGTTGATCGCGTCAACGGCTGTGGAAAAATACATATTAAGCAGCTGGATATCATCGGCCTTTAATTTTTTATATTTTCCGGAATGGGGATCCACGGTGTAATGAGTTGACAGAATACGCTCAAATTCCCGTAATGTGTTAAGATATCCCGTAGCTTCAACTTCTTTCGACGAACGTGTACGCACAAGATTTGTGATCTGGTCTATCTTCTTACCCAGATTCTTATTGCTCCATAAATCACGATAAAATGTAGGCATATCTTTCACCTCCTGCAACAACAAATATCCTTTGCGGGTTATAATTACGGATAATTGTATCATACGAGCATAACAAAAGTACAACAAAGGACAGGTTCACTGTCACGTGTACGGATGAAAAACTTCAGCGAAACGCGTGGCAACGGGCCCGTCCCAATGTCTCAAATCTATCCTTAAATCAGTTACTCTGTTTTTTATCCTGTTGTCCCTCAGGCCTTCTGTCCTTTGGAGGACCGGCCGGCATACGGCGTTTTCCTACCACAAGCCTTGTGTAAAGCGGTGTGAAAATGAATATCAGAACATATCCCACTGCCATGCATACCGCCAAGGACTTTAAAAACATGGGCAGATAAGGGATATTTGCGTTAGGATTGTGGCTTGTGGCCATCTTCCATGCAACGATCGTCATGACCAGAGTGATGATCGGCGTATATATCAGATCCGAAATTAATGACTCCACAGCATTTGCAGCCATGCTTCCCGGCCGCAGCTTGAGCGCACGGTCAACCGAGTCGTTTACCCGCTTCATGGGGACAATAAAACCGATTATCAGGCTTATGGTAAGTGAGATCGCAAAGCTCAGGAAAAAGGCTCCGATCTTGAACCCATCTTCGGCCAGGAACAGATTCGCCACCAGCGAGAGACATAGGCTGAGCGTAAATCCCATAAGTATACTGATCCTTCGTCCGATCCTCTTCATGCGCAGCGCGCCGACTTGTCTTTCTTCCATACAGTATAATGATCTCCTTTCTGAACATAGAACATCAGCACCGGCTCAGGCACTGATCAGATACTCATATTCTACCATATCTGTTACTGTTTTTCACCTTAATCATCAGGAAAAATGTCTCTGCACCGCTTTATTTCCTGATAGTTGGCAACGCTGAGGATTTTTGAAGCGTGCTATCTGTGCAGGCGGGCAAGCATTTCGATTGAATTATTCATGAACTGTTATACCAGGTGACAACGCAGCTCTACAGATTGGTTCCTTCCTTCAGCTTGGGGTCCTTCGCATACAAAACGCCGAATACCGCACCGCATACGCCGCCTAAAATGTGGGTCAGATGGGATATGTTATCATGGGCTGTAAAGGCATCCCATATCTCGCCGCCAAGATATATAAGGATTATGAGGATCATGGAAAGCGGGATTCCGCCCTCCTTCATATTTACCGCAGATGTAAGAATGATCATCATGAATACAAGTCCGCTGGCCCCGAGCAGCATTACTCCCGGGAAGAAGATCATCTGGAATACCGCCGCGATCACTGACGCGATGGCCATCATTTCCAGAAGATTTTTAGAACCGTATTTCTCTTCAAGCAACGGTCCCAGCAGCAGGAAGAGGGTCATGTTGGATACAAAATGTGCCCAGTTGCTGTGACCCAGGGTATGACCGAAGAGACGGATCACCCAGAAAAAGCTGAAATTTGAGCGGTATACCGAGAAAAGATTCTCCGTAGTCCAGCCGTTGGTTACTGCATCAAGGCCGAGAACCGCAAGTGAGATCAGCGCAAAGGTAAGCGTGACCGGCGCATTATATCTTATCCTTAGCTTTCTTCCGCTGCCCTTTTTTGCAGGCTCGCCACCGGTATTGGGCATCAGGCCGTAGTCTGACATAATATCCCTCCTCTTAATGTTAACCTTGTTGAACGATTAAGGAAATCGTTCAACAACCCTCACTTCGCTCGGGCTGCTCCTTCGGAGCAGGGTCCGTACGGTTCAGAAAAACCTGATGGTTTTTCAGAACCTATTCTATCCCAACAAAAGTATAATCCTTATCCTCCACAGCCTTCCTAATGGCCGCCTCGTCCGCTTCACCGCTGAGCTTAAGAACCGCCTTCCCGTCAGTGTGGCTTACAGCCGCCTCTTCAACAAAGGGAAGATTCTCCAGCGCCTTCTTAACATTTGCCTCACAGTGTCCGCACATCATGCCCTCGATCTTTACAGTCATTTCCATTATTTTACTCCTTTCTCTTTTGGGTAGTATATCCTCCATGGCGGGAATATCCCCGCCTGAACGTTCTTTTCTTCTGTCATGAGAAGCGTCATGCAGCCTGAAACGGTTCAGCCTCAGTGCATTCATGCAGACAGTGAAGCTTGAAAGACTCATGGCCGCGGCACCTATCATGGGGTTCATCTTCCACACGAAAAGCCCTGCCGCCAGCGGAATACAGATCAGGTTATAGAAAAATGCCCAGAACAGATTCTCGTGTATATTCCTGAGCGTACCTCTGGACAGCCGTATCGCAGCCGCAGCATCCATAAGCGAGCTGTTCATCAGCACCACATCCGCCGAATCTATGGCCACATCCGTTCCCGCGCCTATGGCTATCCCCGTATCCGCAACCGTAAGCGCCGGCGCATCATTTATGCCGTCGCCCACCATGGCTACCTTTCCGTATTTCTGAAGAGCCTTTATAACCTCTCCCTTTTCCTCGGGAAGGACGCCGGCGGCGACATCATCCACTCCCGCCTGTCTTCCCACAGCCTCTGCGGTTCTGGGATTATCTCCCGTGAGCATGACCACGTGACAGCCCATGCCCTGCAGCTGTTTTACAGCCTCTGCCGAATCCGGCCTGACAGTATCCGCTACCGCTATGATCCCTGCAAGCCTGCCGTCCTCCTCAAAAAAGAGAGGCGTCTTTCCCTCATCCGCCAGCTGGTCCGCCCTGGCCGACATTTCCTGTGAGAGGCATGTAAAGCCTTCTATATATGCCCTGTTTCCTCCATGCAGCCTGCGTCCCTCAAGCACAGCAGTAAGTCCGTTGCCCGGAAGCGCCTGAAAATCCACCGTCTCCGCGGCGGCAATTCCCTTTGCCTCAGCCTCCGCCGTCACCGCCTTTGCCAGAGGATGCTCACTCTTATGCTCCAGCGCCGCTGCCAGTTCAAGCAGGCGCTGCTCCGTGCAGCCCTCAGCTGCGATGATATCCGTAACCTTCGGCTCTCCCGATGTTATGGTCCCCGTTTTATCCAGAGCAATTATATCAGTCCTGCCCGCCGCTTCCAGGGCTTCACTGGTCCTGAACAGTATACCGTTCTTCGCTCCCACGCCGTTTCCGACCATTATGGCAACCGGCGTTGCAAGTCCCAGTGCGCATGGACATGATATGACCAGTACCGAAATGCCCCGCGCCAGAGCAAAGCTCAGATCATATCCTGCAATAAGCCATCCAATGATCACTATAAGTGATATGCCGATCACTGCCGGGACAAATACCGCCGAAACCCTGTCCGCTATACGCGCTATTGGAGCCTTGGTAGCGGCAGCATCCGAAACCATCTGCACTATACGGGCAAGGGTCGTATCCTCTCCGACCCGTG
>ONWK01000104.1 GCA_900321505.1 uncultured Eubacteriales bacterium | reverse complement strand
GATCGACAGGAACGGTACGATACTCAGGATTATTAGAAGCATAAAGAAGAAATGATTCCTGAGAAACCAGTAAAAGAAGGCCACCAGCGCGTACTGAACCAGATATGCAATTATTCGTGTCGGATGAACTCTGGTCTTCACACCTGTCTCCTTTAGTTTCTTGGCGGTCTCACACTCTCCAGCAGCATTCTTATAGCGCCGTCCATATTGATGCCCTGCGCGCGGGTACGCTGCCCGAGCTTTACCCTGTGTCCCAGTGTATCACGAGTCACAGCCTGGACATCCTCTGCAGTCACATAATCTCTTCCTTCTATGACTGCCATGGCCTTTGCCATCTTAAGGATAGCAATGGTGCCACGCGGACTTGCGCCCATGGAGAAGAGATCTCCCATACGGGTAGCTTCCACAAGATTTACGATATATTCATATATTTCTTCTCTCACAAAGAGATCATTTGCCTCAGTACGGAGGGCTTTCAGCTCTTCAACATCCATCACCGCCTGAACCCGGGAGATGGGATTGGATGCATTGCCCTTCAGGATCTCAACTGCATCGGCATGCTCCGGATATCCCATGGAAAGGCATACCATAAAACGGTCAAGCTGTGACTCCGGCAGCAGCTGCGTACCGGAAGATCCGTAAGGATTCTCAGTTGCGATAACCACAAAGGGATCCGGGAGCCTGCGGGTAACGCCGTCCACAGTTGCCGTACCCTCCTCCATAACCTCCAGAAGAGCCGACTGGGTCTTCGGCGAGGTCCTGTTGATCTCATCAGCCAGGAAAAGATTACAGAATACCGAACCCGGCCTGTACTCAAATTCCTTTGTCTGACTGTTATACATGGAAAAACCCAGAATATCACTGGGAAGAACGTCCGGTGTAAACTGAACACGTTTATAATCCAGTGAAAGTGACCTTGCAAATGCCGTAGCCAGCGTAGTTTTACCCACGCCCGGAATATCCTCCATAAGGATGTGGCCACCTGCTATGACCGCCGCAAGCACCTTACGCACTACATTTTCCTTACCCTTTATAACCTGATTTACGCTGTCCTGAACTGCCCTGGTTCTTATCGCATCTGCCATACTGTCCTCGCTTTTTTTATACAATACTCCCGATACCGGGGATGCTGAATAGTTACACTAATTTTATCATAATGATAAAATACAGTAAAGATTTATGAATTCGATTTCATTTTCAGTTCTTTTTCCATACGCCCGGCGCCCAAAAAACGCGCCTTTGTTCTGTGATCTAAAGTATAAGGTATTAACAGAACTCCCGCTAATGAATAAAATGCATATCGTGATATTCCAAAACCGCATATCGCCGAAACGATGTGTTGAAGCTGCCGGGGAAAAGGATATGCCGCACGCTTTGGAAATCCCAAGCGTCACACAACCGGCTCTGTAAAAACCTTAAAATGCTCTGGAACATGGACCACAATGAATTCTTGATAAAACAGGGGCTGAGTGATAGAATGGTTATAACTGTTCAGCGCGGAGCCATAAAAACTGAACAGCTGCATCTAATACAGTTATTATCCATATCATCCCCGGATAAAAGGAGGAGCCCATGCGCAAAACAAAGATAATCGCAACCATCGGTCCGGCCAGTGACAATGAAGAAACCTTTGCCGCTCTCTGCAGAGCCGGTCTGGATGTGGCACGTCTGAATTTTTCCCACGGAACCCATGAAGAACATAAAAAGAAGTTTGACCTTATCAAAAAAGTCCGCAGCAAGCTTTGCCTGCCCATACCTATCATGCTTGATACCAAGGGTCCGGAATACCGTATCAAAACCTTTGAGGATCATAAGGTTGAGATAAAAGAAGGCGACAGCTTCATTTTTACTACGGAAGATGTGGTGGGAAATGCCGAGCGTATATCCGTAAGCTACGACCATCTGACCGAGGAACTGTCGGTAGGCGACCGGATACTTGTAAATAACGGCCTTGTTATCTTCGAGGTTACGGAGATCCACGGTACTGAAGCCGTAACAAAGTGTCTCTCCGGCGGCGTTCTCTCCGACAGAAAGAGCATGAACTTCCCCAACAAGGTTCTCAGGCAGACCTTCCTGAGTGAGCAGGATAAATCCGATCTTCTCTTCGGCATCGAGCAGGGCATCGAATACGTGGCCGCCTCCTTTGTATCCACCAGGAATGATGTCATGGATATCCGGAATTTCCTGGATGAGAACGGCGGAAAGGACATTGATATAATCGCGAAGATCGAGAACCGTTCAGGTGTGGACCATATAGACGAGATCTGTGAGATCGCTGACGGCATCATGATCGCCCGCGGCGACCTGGGCGTCGAGATCCCGGCTGTCGAAGTTCCCGCCATCCAGAAGCGGCTTATCACAAAGTGTCGTATGCTTGGCACGCGCGTCATCACAGCCACTGAAATGCTGGAATCCATGATCGAAAAACCGCGTCCGACCCGCGCCGAGGTTTCCGATGTTGCCAACGCCGTATATGACGGCACCTCAGCAGTCATGCTTTCAGGCGAAACCGCATCCGGAAAATATCCCGTTGAAGCACTGAAGACCATGGCCCTTACAGTGGAGACCACGGAATCCACCATCCACTATGAAAAACGTTTCAAATCAATGGATGTGGAGATCCGCAACATACTTGATGCGGTATCCCATTCCACCTGCTCCATGGCCATCGATGTAAATGCAAAATGCATAATCGTAAATTCACTCTCGGGACGTACAGCCCGCATGGTCAGCCGTTTCCGCTGCCCGGTAGACATCATCGGCATGACCACCTCCGAGAAGATATGGCGCAAGCTTAATCTCAGCTGGGGCGTAACGCCTATGCTCTGCGGCATATATGATTCCATGGAATCCATGTTTGCCAATTCCATCCGCGAAGCGACCAGAGTGCTCGGCCTTAAGGCCGGGGACAACGTGGTTCTTACCGGGGGTATTATGGACGGCCACAGCGGCAACACCAATATCATCAGGGTGGAACAGATAGAAGACTAAACGTGCAGGCTGAAAGCAGGACAGCCAAAGTCACTCCGTACCCCGGCCACACCCATGAAAAAGCAGATCCGAAATGAAAGCTTTCGGATCTGCTTTTTCTATGATGCTTAATTGTTACAATCACCAGTTTTTACCGTTGCTGCTCTGATTCCAGTTGCTTCCGTCCTGCCCCTCGTTGTTGCCGGAGTTCCTGTTGTTATACTCCTGCTGCTCGGATGATCTCTGCTGCTGGTTATCTCTTTGCTGCTGCTCAAGCTGCTCACGGATACGGCGTTCCTGATCAGTTTCCTTATCGTCCTGGGGACTGTTTTCCTCTTCGGAATTGTCCTCCTGATCCTGAGAATTATCCTGATTATCGTTCTCGTCCCCTCCGTCATCCTCCTGATCCTGATTATCTTCCGGATTCTGCAGCTTATCCAGCATATCATCTATATCATGCTTCAGCTGCTCTGCCTCGGGACTGTGGCCGTCATCCTCCACCGGGCCCGCACACTCATGAGCCGTAAGGATGGTTCTTGCGGTACGAAGGGTCTGGATCGCATTGTTGAGCTTTTTCTCGGTGGAAAGATCATTGAAATCTATCCTTTTGATCAGGCTCAGCGCAAGATTGATCCTGATGGGACACTCCTTATATTTGGGCGGATCCATTTCCAGCGCCTGCTTGTAATATGCTATGGCTCTGGTATAATCCTCCTCCTGATAGGCGACATTCCCAAGATTGTAATAGGGAAGATAATCCTCCACAAGATTCAGGTTGGTCAGCTTCAGCTCGGTCTCGGTCTCGTAATTGCCGGATTCATAGGCCGAAATGAATTTCTGGTTCATGAAATACCTTATTCCCAGATACAGGCCCACCGCCAGCAGGATCACACCGATAAGATCCATCCATACCATAAATCTTCTCGGATGCTTAAGCTGAAATCTCTTCTTCTTTTTCTTTGCCGCTTCTGCAGCTTCCTTTGCTTTCTGCTCAGCGTCTTCGGCAGCCTTTGCCACCTCGGTCGCCTTATCCATCTTATCATCCATAGTATCACTCTCCTTACCGGTTTTCCGACATCAGAGCTTTCTCCACAGCAGCAGACTTATTGCCTCCCATGCGAAGCACGCTACAAGTCCCATGGCCAGATAATAATAAATATCCTCGTAATGGATCAGCTCAGCCTCCTCCATACGGATACTGCTCCCGTTCTTGATGGTCTCAACTAAATATGCTACATCCGAAGCGTCTTTAACATGCAGATAATCCACCTGCAGATCCTCCGCGATCTTCTTCAGATTGTCCTCATCAAGCTTTGATACCGCGTCCGAACCTGTTTCGGGATCAGTTACGTAACGGCTGCCGCTGTAACCTGAAGCAACCTTCATCTTACCTCCCGCATCCGTACCGAAGCCGAGCACCGCACCGCCGTCCACATACTGTTCCAGCTCCTTAAAGCCGTCCACTGCGCTGTTGTTGGTGATCTCACCGTCGCTTATAAAGAATACTACGGTTTTCCGGTCCTCTTTTTTGGAAGAAGATACAAGAAGCTCATCCATTGCGGATATCGGTACATTTAACGAGCTGCCCTTTGCATAGTAGGGATCCGGTGTCTTTATAGTGGAAAATGCATCCGATACGCTTCGAACATCCTGGGTAAAGGGTGCCAGTATCTGCGCCCTGTTATCAAATCTTATGAGTGCGAAATTACTTCCCGTAAGCTGGTCCAGTATGGATTCACAGGTGGCCTGAACGCCGTCCATACGGGTCTTGCCGCCTTCATAATCCTCCGCCCACATGCTTATGGTGGTATCCACCACAAAAAGTACATCGATATTCTTCAGCTCTATCTGTGCATTGTAGCTCTTTACCGAAGGCCTCAGATTTATCATGAATACAAGGCCGAGGATGAGTGCCACACGGAAGCCCGAGACCAGCTTCTGCCAGACCTTGTCCTTTCTCATAAGGATGGACCAGCCGGCCGCCAGCAGCAAAAGTACTATCACAGGGATCGATATGTAATTAGGTATTACAGGATTCGTTATCATAATCGAAGTATAACCCCCGTTACTACGCTGAGAGACATGAGGATCACAAGCGCTATTATAAACGGCACCGGCTGATCGACCTCTCTTGTAATGATCAGCTCATCCACCATCATTGCCTCCTGCTTCTGTATATCCTTTACTATATCTTCAACCGTAAGTGTCTTTGACTGCTGGTAAAAGGCCCCGCCGGTAGATTCAACCCCGTTCTTGAAATCTTTGAGATTCTGCTCATAGCCTGAAACGGTTCCCAGGCTGTAGGTGTCCTGATCGGGGAAAAGGCCGAACATGGTAATATGGTTCTTTATACATAGATCTACAGCCCCGTCAAGCTCGATCAGCGGAGTCTGGAGAGCCATTTCAGCATTATCCGTGGCCATGATTATCACACGGGTCCTGTCTTCCTTTGCCAGCTTGGGGAAGCTGTATACGCAGCTGGCCAGGCCCTCTCCTATCAGAGAGCTGCCCTTGGTGTAATTGTTGACCAGGGTACCGGAATCATAGTATTCCAGCGTTTCCATGGTCTTGTAGTATTCTTCGTCAAAGTTGTAGGAGAAATCATCCGACTGATATATCTTCTGCAGCCTGAAATACTCCTTAAGCTCCTCCAGCCTGGAGATTATAAACTCATAATCATCCGTCATAGGTACATACAGTACCGATGACGTATTGAATATGGTTATCCCGAAACGGTCTCCCGAAAGACCCGCCACCACCTCTTCGAGGCTCTGTACCAGATCATAGTTCAGGTAACAGATGGAATATGATACGTCAAGACAGAGGAAAATGTCCCTCTTCTTAACTCCGTTGCTGGTTCTTTCCGTTGTATAGGGTCTTGCCGCAAGTATCAGCGCCATCACCATACTTCCGATTATACAGATGACCAGAAGCACGGTTAGAAGAAGCCTGATCCTGCGCCTGTCCGCATATTCCGGAAGCTTTCTGAAGAAGGAGGTATTTGCCACCTTTCTTCCGCTGCTGTACTTCTTTCTGCGTCCGAACCACAGTAATGCAGCGATCAGCAGTACCAGCACAGGTATACCTATCTTCAAAAAAAGCGGATATTTTAATACCATAACTCGATCGCCTTTCTGGTCCGGAATACTGATCCTCTTATGTCCGCCATGGACTGCCTTGCGAACTCCGGCTCATAATATTCCTGAACCAACGCTGTAAGCCCCGGCATTCCAAGACGCCGTATCTCTCTCAGCGAATAATTCTGAACCTTGATCCCTGTCACATCGTGTACGAAATCCCTGATGATCCCGGACAGCTCCTGGTAACTCCTTCTCTTATCATAACTGCCAGAATGGATATTTCTCTCAAGGAAATCCATTTTCTGCAGATACTCCCACTTGAGTACCGGAAGCGGCTTCTTGCTGACCTTTTTGATCTTCGGTTTTCTCTCCTTTTTACGCCGCAGCTGGTCCTTCAGTAAAACCCTGAACAGTATCTGCGACCCGATCAGCAGCACCACAAAAGCTATGGCAAGGATCAGCCAGAAGAGATAATATTTCATTGGATCCTGTAATTCTACAGAGGTTACCATTTATTTCCCATACTCCTTATGCTGCTCCATCATTTCCGCAATGCGGTCTATCAGCTCGGATTCCCGGCCGATAACTGTATATCCTACATCAAATCTCTTGCATAATTCCAGTGTTTCGTCATGACGCCTGCTTCTTTCACTGCGTTCCGCTCTGGCCAGGCTGCCGGAGCGCTGCAGGAATTCCGCCTCATAATCCATACGGTCCATGTCATAAGCCCGCTCTCCTGTGAGATAGGCATCGGAAATGCTTATCAGCATCACATCGCTCTGCACCGTAAGCTGCTGCAGAAGCTTATCATTCAGCTTTGACTCACCGTCCATATCCGTGATGATGAAGATTATCATCCTTCGTCTGAAATTCTCCGCAACGTAGGTAAGGATATCTCCCAGATCCCTGTCGGAGCCTTTACCGATGGATGTCTCATAGCGGCGTACCAGTCTTTCAAAATGCACCTCACCGGATTTGAAAAAACTGAAATCCAGTCCCGCGCCCCTGTTCATCAGCAGGGCAAAATCATCTCCGTGCCGGTTGGCAAGATAGGCAACTGTTCCCATAGCCATGACCGCAAGGCGTTCCTTGGGTTCACCGGCATCGGTATCCGCCAGCATCTTGCTCCCGGAATCTGCGATCAGAAGGATATTATGCTTCCTTTCCGCTATATATCTTCGGATCAGAGTCTTTCCGGTCTTTGAGGAGGCTTTCCAGTCTATATCCCGGACATTGTCGCCGTAGGCATATTCCCTCAGGTCATCAAAATCGAGGCTTCTGCCGCGAAATATCGAGCGGAAGCCCCCATCCAGAAGATTTGAGGTTTTCTTTTTTGAATAAAGTGTTATGCCGGTGCGTATCCGGTTCAGAAAATCATAATCCATACTTCTTCCTCCGTACCGTTACTGTTTGGCCTGTCAGCCATGAGCAGCCCTACGGTGTACGGATGCTGTTGAATATTCCGTCGATGATGGACTCTACCGAAACATCATCCGCGATGGCCGAGTAATTCAGCTCTATCCTGTGACGGAGTACCTGATGACGCAATGCCTTAACATCATCGGGGGTTACATAGGTCCGTCCGTAAAGCAGGGCAACTGCCTTTGCGATCTTAAGGAAAGCTATGGATGCACGGGGGCTGGCGCCCATCCTTACATATCTTGCCTGCTCCTCCGGAAGCACCTTTTCCACATGACGTGTGGCATCAACTATGTATGCAATGTATTTCTTGATCGCAGGATCCACATATACCTTCTCGGTTATGGCCTGCAGTCTGTCCACATCCTGAATGCTGAGGACTGCCGGTGTCTTCTCCATGGCGCCGCTCTCGATCCTGTTAAGGATCTCCGTCTCCTCCTCCGGTGACGGATAGGTGATCTTCTCCTTGATAAGGAAACGGTCTGTCTGCGCCTCGGAAAGAAGATAGGTTCCCTCCTGCTCGATGGGGTTCTGGGTAGCTATTACGATAAATACATCCTCCGGCATCTCATAGGTAATACCGCCTATCGTAACATGTCTTTCCTGCATGGCTTCGAGCATGGCACTCTGGGTCTTTGCACTTGATCTGTTGATCTCATCGAGAAGAACAAAATTGGCAAATACAGGTCCCAGGATAGTCTCAAACTTTCCCGAAGACTGGTTATATATCTGGGTTCCTATGATATCACTGGGAAGAAGGTCCGGCGTACACTGGATCCTGGAGAACCTTCCTGATACGGCATCGGAAACCGCCTTTGCGGCAGTTGTCTTTGCAAGTCCGGGTACGGACTCCACAAGAATATGTCCGTCCGCCATAACCGCTGCGATCAGTGCGAACTTCATGATCTTCTGACCAACCACCTTGGAATCATAATAGCCCGAAAGCTTTCCTATGATCTCCTGGGACAGATCAAACTCTTCCTGTAAGATTGATGTCTGCATT
>ONWK01000017.1 GCA_900321505.1 uncultured Eubacteriales bacterium | reverse complement strand
TCACAAACCTTCACTTCGTTCGGGCTGCTCCTTCGGAGCAGGGTGCGTACGGTTCTCGAAATGCCTGATGGCATTTCGGAACCTATAGCTATCAGAAGCTTATCCTTACATCCTGTCTTCTTGTCTCATCAGCTACGAAGAACTCTCTTCTCACTGCGCCGATGCTTGATGCTACCATGCTGCTGGGGAAGGTAACAAGCTTTGCATTGTAAGCTGTTACATTTGCATTGTACAGACGGCGTGATGCCTGAAGATGCTCTTCAACATCCGCAACCGTTCTCTGAAGCTCAAGGAAATTCTGGTTCGATCTGAGCTCCGGATAATTCTCTGCAAGGATCCGGATCTGTCCGGACAGCTGATCCATCTGACCATTAGCATAGTTACGTTCTGCCATGCTCATACCGCTTCTCATTGCGGTGATCTGAGTCAGTGTTTGGATCTCATGAGCCTTATAGCCTTTTACAACATCGATCATCTTGGTAAGAGTATCATAACGCTTGGTAAGCGCAACATCGATACCCGAAAGAGCTTCATCAACCTTAAGCCCTGCCACCTTAATGGAATTGGACATTGAGATCCATGCGATCACGCATATAAGGATCACTGCAACCACAACAATTACAACAATTACTGCTGCATTCATAGTAAACTCCTTTCTCTTTTTTACATAAGTTCCATTCAAGGTCCGATCCTACGGCAGACAGTTCAGCAGCTGGATCAGATCCTCTATAACCTTTACATCCGCAAGCATTCTCTGTCTCTCCCTTAAATACTCGATGGGTTTTGAGAACTGCGGATCAAATGCATCCATCCTGTTATCTATTCCCACATACAGCTTTCCGTTCACGATCACCATCGTAAGCCTTCCGTAGGTCTGTTCCATATACGTGATCCTCTGCATCATCTGAGGTGTCAGCACATAGAAAGCATCATGGGGACTTGTCGACTTTACAACAAAGCGTTTATTGAAGGACACATCCTCCAGCTCCACCTTCTGAAGATCCATTCCGTACTCCGGCTTTCCCGAATATCTGAAGCTCTTTGAATGAACCTGAAGCGGCAGCGTCATTTTCCTGGAATACTCAAATACGAACATCCTTCCTTCAAAATAGGTTGTTGTATGAGAGCTTCTTCCGCTGCTGGTGTGGTACTGAATCTTAACATCCGCCTGTTCGAAATGAACTCCGTTCCATACTGCGGAGATATAATCCTCCGTATGATAACGGTTCCCAAGTCTGCACATACCCGAATGTCTGACCTGTGATTCCGAGAAGCCTCCGTTCCAGTCATACATAACATTTTGAAAATGCTGCTGTAGAAGCTGGTTTACAAAGGTTTCCTTGTACATCTGTTTAAGCTGTTTTTTCTTTTTCGTCATTCCGGGCGCCATTACAAAAACAGGAATAACGGTCAATAAGGGAATGATGAAATAGATCGACGAACTGCGGTATCTTGTACGTGTTCCTGCCATTACAATGAACAAAAAGATCACAAGAACGACTATACCGAGCGCCATAAAAACTCCGCGTGAATAAATGGATTTACGAAGCTCCTCCATCTTCTGCATCGTTTCATATATGCCCTGGGGAGGGTTACCGCCTCCCGAAGAAGGATCTGCACGACTTATCTGTCCGTTAAAGCCGTATCCGTTATTCTGGCCCGCCTGACCGTTATAACCATATCCGGCCTGCGGCATCTGGCCGTTATAACCGTACCCGGCCTGCGGCATCTGGCCGTTATAACCATAGCCTGCATTCTGTGCAGGAACGCTGTTATTATAACCGGCATTCGGATCATCCCTGACAAGACTGAACTTGTCTGCATTACTCAGATCCTGACTTGGATCAAGATCGAAGGGATTTCTTTCACTCATCGTACTCACCTCCCTTCCCTGATCGATCTGTATACCTGATACACATTAGAATACGAAAAATAGCGTGAAAAGTAAATATATATCTTTGTACGGAAGCTGTTTTTACGTTCATTTTATGAACTTTAAAGATATGTAGCATCTCGCTTGCCGTCCGTATCGCGCACATTCAGAAACACCGCCGGATTTCCGGCGGTGTTCATGGTATCTTAACCGATTTTCATATTAATCCCAGTACTGCGGCTTTTTATTGACGATAGCCATAACCGGTCTTACAAGAAGAAGGAGAATTCCGATCAGGCACATCCACGTAACGAATCCATATCCTGACTTTGCTGCATCTCCAAGATAACCCGAAGCATCCTTAACACTGTTGATGGTGTCACGGAAAGTTCCGTTGAAGATAGCAAGCAGCCAAACGATAAAAGCTGCACAAGGAACATAGAACTGCGAGAACGGCAGAGCCTTATACTTAGCGGCAATTTTATTTATCGCCGGCACGAAGCTGCCGAATTCTACCATCATTCCCCATGCTGCAAGCAGGAATAAAAGAAGTGCATACAGCTTCAGGATACCTCCACCCGAGCGAAGGAGTCCTTCACCGGCTGATTCCGAAACACCCAGGAAACTAACCTTAACATAGACCCATCTCGGCAGGAATGAAGAAAGGAGCAGGAAGAAGCATCCGATATATGCACATATACGGATCGGCTCCTGCCTTATCGCCTCAACAAAATTCCCGTTTGCTGAAACACGGCCTGCCATATGCTGCTGGAACTGTGCGTTGGGATCATATCCCGGCTGCTGATACTGCGCATTCGGGTCAAATCCCGGCTGCTGATACTGCGCATTCGGATCAAATCCCGGCTGCTGATACTGTGCATTCGGATCAAATCCCGGCTGCTGATACTGTGCATTCGGATCAAATCCCGGC
>ONWK01000299.1 GCA_900321505.1 uncultured Eubacteriales bacterium | reverse complement strand
ATCGAATCACAGGAAAATAAGCAAGACAAAGATTGTTCATCTTTCTCCTGCTTAAGGATCGAATTGGGCAGGAGGAATCGCCCTCCTGCCCATATGGTTTTATTTTCTTACGAACCGGAATACATTTCTGGTTTCCCCTTCCGGTATTTTTTTAATGTACTCAAGATACATGTCGGAAATAATATCATTTTTACCGTTCTCTGCAAGGTCCGACAGGATCTTTGCCGCCTCGGCTCTGCGTCCCAGGTGGAATAGCCTTACCGCCTCACGGAATTCTCCCATATTCCCGCTGCGCTTTTCTTTTTCCTCCTCAGCCAGGCAATCCACGACCTCGTAGACAGCCTTTACTTCATTCACACCCGCCACCTGAACCTCTCCGAGGTACCGCAGCCTGAAAGAATCCGGATCCGTCATGCGATCCACCGTATCCTTCGAAACAAGCATGGCCGTATGGTACTGCTTCGTAAGGGATTCCAGACGGGAGGTCAGGTTCACCGTATCAGAGATAACGGTTCCCGAAAGCCGTTCGCTCTCTCCCACGATACCGATTCTGGTCATGCCGGAATGTACCCCGATACCGATATTGACATCCCCGATCCCGATGGTTTCCGCTGTGCTTTTATCCAGAACAATCGCTCTGTATAGCTCTATACCGCATAAAACCGCATCATCCGCATTTTCAAAAAGCGCCATTACGGCATCTCCGATATACTTGTCCACAAATCCGTTATGTTCCCGGATGACAGGACCGGCCTTCCCGTAGATCGTATTTACGAACTCGAAATTCTCCTTTGCTGTCATGGTTTCCGAATTGATGGAGAACGCCCGGATATCGAAGAAAAGTATCGTAAGATCACGACTTTTGGCATCTCCCAGAGCAAGATCCGTAAACTGCTCCTTTCCCAGAAGCTCCCGGAATTTTTCCGGAACGAATTTATAATAGAACTTCTCCGTCCTGTCCTTTTCATTGAACATTTGCTGAAGACTTTCCGTCATGGTATTCACTTCCGTACAGATCTCACCGAGCTCATCCTTCGACCGGTAATTGATCCTTGCCGAAAAATCTCCACCTGCAATTTGATGCACGGTTCCGGTAGCTTTTTTAATGGTTTTTGTGATGTACCAGGAAGTAAAAACCGTAATGGCGATCAATGCAATAACGATCAGAAAAATGTACCACAGTATCCTCAGAAAATTATTTCTCCTTGTGCGCCAGAAGTTCCAGGTATCCGTCCCCACCTTCAGAATATAATTCCGACAGCTGCCTTTCGTATTGAAGATCAGGTTGTAGTTGACAATATTGCTGTCCTTGGCATCACTTGAAAAGAGTGTTGTCACATCCCGATAGGATGAATAACCGCTGTCCATTATCTGTTCCTGTTCCGTCTCCGATAACATATAGTCCTTATAGAACCCGGGGATGACGATTCTGTCGGATCTGGCGAGTAAGGAAACCTCTCCGCTCTCCGAGAGAGAAATAACCCAGAAAACGTATTTTCCGCTGTCAAAAACCTGAAGCTCTCTGGTCAGTTGAATACAGGCAGCTCCCGTTTTCTCATCCATCTGATCAAAGCCGCTGAAATCATAGCCTTCCAACGCCTCCATTCCCAGTCTGCCTGCCAATTCGATCTCCTGCTCGGTCCGTGCGGTTGTTTCATCCTCCATATCAGAGTAGATCAGATAAATGATGATGCTCACCGGGATCAGGAGCACGGGAATCGTGATCATAAGCTGTTTATACAGCAGTGTTTTCTTCCGGATAATAATATTGACCAAAAGTCCAGCCGTACAGATGATCAGGCTGATCTCCAGAAACCGGATGATCCACCAGAGCCATCCGTTTCGAATGAAAAATGTAATCTCCTTTTCCGTTACATTTTCCCCGTCATAGGTAATGATTCCATCCCGTAGTATGATCGCCAGCCGGTCTTCGCCATCCGTCCCGGTATGCACTGCATCCAGAGAAACCGGAGAGATCACATCGTTATCATGAGCCTCCTTCAGATTAAGAGCTTCCTTCATCTCCCCTTTTTCAATGTAGAATATCTTTCCCTCGTTTGCGTTTCTTGTCACATAGAGTCTGTCACCAACCATCGCTGCCAGATTGATGAAAACAGGATTTTCTCTTTTGGAGGGATTGGTATCCACATTATAGATACAGTCCTTCAGGGGTTCATTAAAGCCGGTCAGATAGTATTTTCCGTCGCTTTGCATGAAGAGATATTTGTCGTCGAGAGGGATCACACTCTGCGTAAATGTTCCATCCTCATCAACGGGATATGTATCACTGATCCTGACATTCTTCGTCGCCGCATCGATCTCATACAGCTTTGTTCCGTTCAGTCCCACAAGTGCGAATGACAGGGTTCCGTTCCTAAATTGAAGCTTACTGACCTCTGATTCCCGGATAAATTCCTCCTTCGGATACTCTACATAGCAGATATCCCCAAGATATTCCCCCTTTTCCGATATTTCAACAAGCCGTTCTCCTACGAGAAATGTATCGGTCTCCTTTTCATATTCGTACAGAAAGCCATAGGAATGATGGTTGTCACCCATTACATAATTACTGGGGACATAGTATTCCCCGTTTCTTTTTAACTCCCCCAGCGTTGCATAGGCCTGTTCACCGGTTTCAATGTTGACCTGGGCAGCAATCGTATCGTTATTATGCCTCAGAATAACAAGTGCATCTCCATCCCGGTTGACCGATCCTTCCAGTGCAATATAAAACGGAATCTCCTCTCCCCACGGCTTTCCCGTCAATTCCTCGGAAGCTTTACTGTCAGGATTCCACAGGATCAGCGTGATCCCGCACAAAAGACTGATCCCTATTCCCAGCAAAAACCAGCGTGCCTTACCAAAAACACGCATAAACAGTTTTTTCAGACTGAATTTTTTTTCGGATTCCATACGCTTATCCTTCTGACCTGATACAGTGTATCGGCCCTCCCTCACTTCAATCCCTTGGCTATTGTATCATATCTTGCTTTTTGTGTAATCGAGTAGGAGGGGGCCCCTCCTACTCGATGTCGCGTTGGCCGGCCTATGTGCATGCAAGCATGCCCGCATGCCGGCCGTATCGCGCAAATGACCGGATGACAGGGGGGTAGGTGACACCTACCCCCTGTCACTTTATAATATCCACCAATCCGTTGATGGCTTTATTCAGATGCTTATCCTTGTGGATCAGTATCTGCGAATAAACAGGGAACTCCGTGCCCTTCCAGGTAAGGCGTTTAAGCTTACCGCTCTTCAATTCAGCTTCCGCTGTCATGTCCGGAATAAACGCCACTCCGAAACCGCCTGCCGCGAATTGCTTCAGGATCTCCTTACTGCTGGTCTCCAGTACGATCTTCGGCGAGATCCCATTCTTCTCCAGATCCGAGACCAACAAATGCCTGAGATTGCAGTTATGTCCGGTGAGGAGAAGGGGTACATCCTTCAGATCCTCTTCCCGAATGGTTTTTCCGGCCATGGGATGATCGGGGGATACATAGAAGCCCAGTTTTTCCCGCTTTTTATGCAGGATTCTGACCCTTTCATCCTCGATCAGCGGGTTTAGCGTATAAACCAGATCCAGTTCTCCTTTTTGCAGAAGCTCGGGAATGTTGTCATGCATGACAAACTGTAT
>ONWK01000234.1 GCA_900321505.1 uncultured Eubacteriales bacterium | reverse complement strand
TTGCATTGTCCGGTCCCGCCAGAAGCTTCTTCATCTCCTCTGCTTCCCCGGAGGTCTGAAGGAGTTTTTCCGTTTGCGCATTCACCTCAAGTTCGTTGCGGAATACCTCGGCGATCTGGGAAACACCGTTTTCGACAGTCTCACGTATGGGATCCAGAAGCTTCGTCCTTTCCTCCTCGGGCAGAGAATTCACATAAGGCTCGGTGGGTTCATCGTTCCGGTCATTCCCCTTTTCAGCATCAGCCCCTTCTGACTTCTTATCTTCCGTGTGGATAACAGGCTCTTCCTCCTCTATCATCTCGTCTTCCATCTCGGAAAAAGAATCCCTCATTATCTTCGGGCTCTTCTCATAGCGCTCCTGTATCTCACGGTACAGCTTCGGATCGATCTTCTTTACCGTATCCACGATCCGGGAAGCAAGAGCCAGCCGGTCCTCATCCTCCCATGCGGTTATAATATTGCCTTCATATTCCTTCACGTAGGTATATACCGCCCATAGAAAATCTCCGAAGGTTTTTCTTCCCTTTTTCGTTGCCAGTTCTGCTTCCGCATTTCTGCCGTCCAACAGCTTCTTCAGTGCGTGAAAGCTGTTATTCATCCGCGTACCCTTCAGGAGCCTGGGATCGACACCATTCATGATGATCTTCAGATCCGGAATCCCCTTTTCATATCCGGCTATGTCTTCCTCCACCGGGCTTCCCTGATCCGGCTTATGCTCATTCCGGATCTCATCCCGCTCCCGGATCTTATCCCGGATCTCCTTTTCATCCAGCTTCGGATCGATCAGTCGATAATTTGCTTCCGCATTCACGCGGTTATAGAATTCCCTGAGAGTCTCCGTATAAACGAATCCTTCTTCCTTCTCCGCCTGTCTCCGGGACCCCAGGTCCATCGCCCGGTTCCCATAAATGTCCATGTATGCGGAATCCTTTCTGTACTCCGGATCATTGATATATTCCTCAATGTTCTTCCCGTCATACCTCTTCATCCGTTGATAGACGGGATCCTTCTCCGCCATTTCCCTGTATCTGCGTTCCGCCTTCTCACCGATACGGGTTTCCAGCATATCAGCATACTCTTCGCCGAATCCCTCCAGTGTCTCAGCCACTTCATTTTCCTTGCCCTTCTTCGCCGTATCCGCAGCTTTTTGGATCAGCTCATACAGCTCCAGCAATTCAAGATCCGTCGGGTCCGGTGACAATTTCCCCAGCTTGGTCTGAATATCCTGCAGTTGCCCATTAAGTCCTTTATATAATTTCTTCCCTGTCTGAACGTTGAGAAATTCGAGAAGTCTCTTTTCATTATCATTCTTTCCCGGCATATGCACTACCTCCTTTTTCGCAGATGCTCCATGTAAATCCCATGACTCACGGGGCAAAAGGTTTTTTCCCTATCATCACGTATTATACCACCTGTTTTATAACAAAAGCGCAACAAAAAAGCACCCCCGACATATGAACATTCGAGGGTGGCTGTACAGAATAAAATGAAAATTATTCGAAGCTGAAGGAAAATCAATTATTGAAAAATACAAGAACCAGTTTTTGAAACCAGACTGGCAATAGCCAGGGCTTTTACGAAATGGATGTGTTCTGATATCGTAATCCTACGGAGCGCCTTTTCCTTTCATGAACTGTGCCACAGAACCATCGGCATTAATGAAGCCGTTCTCTTCCATGTATTTGCGTTCCGCATCTGCCAGACGCCGTGCAAAGCTCTCCGACATACCCGTATATTCGATGATGTATTTCATCATGTCCGCATCATTTACGACTATCGGTTCCGCCGAGGAAGCGACTCCCGAACCGGTCTTTACATTCACACCGGTCTGATCAAAATACTGATCCTGCGCATCCACGAATCTGACCGCATTCTCCGGGCTGCATCCGGTTTCCTTTGCCATCGCCTTTGCCAGCTCCGATAAATCAAGATATCTCATTTATTTGCCCCTCCTCCGGTTGTTTTTTCTCCCCATTGTGCAAATCCAATCTGCGTCCCTATGCTTATGCCTCATAAATCATTCCCGGATGCCTTTGGCATCCGCGGCGCCGCTTCGCTGTGCGGATCATATACCTCGCTGTGCGTATCATATCCCTTGCACAGCGAGGGATATGATATATTGTACCATACTTTTTCCATGATTTCACCCTGTTTCCGCTTCGATTTCCCTGTTGCATTGATTTCCATTCTCGTTGTATAATGTCTTTGTGTGATATTCGGGGTTACGGCACAAAGCTATAAAATAAGGAGAAGGGTCATGAATATGTTCAGACAATTAATTGATAAACTCAAATC
>ONWK01000015.1 GCA_900321505.1 uncultured Eubacteriales bacterium | reverse complement strand
CGCCCTTCTCGGACTCAACGCTGATGGAGCCGTTCATCATTTCCACAATACTCTTTGTTATGGCCATGCCGAGGCCGCTGCTTCCGAACTTTGTCCTTGCTGCAGAATTCTCCTGTGCAAATGCTTCAAATATCCTGGGAATAAACTCCTTATCCATTCCGATGCCGGTATCCCTGATTCGGAAGCACAGCGTAGACTGATCCCCATACTCTGCTATCTTTTCAACCGTCATCGTTACATGGCCCGGTTCTTCGGTGAATTTAATGGCGTTAGAAAGAATGTTGAGCAGTACTTCCCTGAGCTTCATTTCATCGCCGAAATAGGATTCATCCAGCTGATTCAGCGCCCTGCATTCATATTCAAGCCCCTTTTCACTGCACTGTGACATGACCATCATATTGATCTGCTCCAGCATGGAGTTGACAGAAAATTCGGAATTATGCAGTGTAACCCTTCCTGATTCGATCCTGCTGATGTCAAGTATATCATTGATGATGGAACGGAGATGCTGCGCACTGTCCCCGATCTTTTCAAGGTATTCACGGGTTTCCGTATCCAGTTCATTCTTCTTCAGCGCAAGGGTATCAAGTCCTATGATGGCATTTATGGGCGTACGGATCTCATGGCTCATGCCGCTCAGGAACGTGGTCTTGGCCTTATTTGCCGCTTCCGCCGATGAAAGGGCATCGGACAGGGCTTCATTCTTTGCCATCGCTTCACGCATCTCCGCGTCAACGTCTGTAAAGCCTATTATTATATAGGCTTCATCGTTCTTCATACGCGATATCTTCATGCTGACATAGACCGGCCTGTCATTAACCATGCGGCGGTATGTCATGATAAATGTGTCTTTATGACTGAGGGTCTTCATCATTTTTTTGCGGTTCATAGCCTGCAGAAAATCGTCCCTGTCATCCGGATAAGCTATTTCAGCAAGCTCATTCTTACAGTCACTGAAGAAATGCCATCCGTGGCGTATTTCAGAAAGTGTGTCTCCCTCTTCGCCCTTACGGTACTCCCTGAATTCCTCCGTATCCGTATTGACATAGTACATTTCCGTATAATCACGGGCCAGTGTCTGAGCTATATGAGTATACATGAGGCCGGTGCTTAAAGCACTTTCATAGGCTTCCTTTGTCATCGCCTGTTCATGCTGGATACGCACCAGATCCGTGATATCCTGGCATATACCGAGAACGCAAAGCCTGCCCGCAGTATCTGTGTATTTTAACTTTGTCGTCTGCAGCTGTCTGTGGCTTCCCGCAGCATCCGATACATCCTCATAAAAAACGTAGGGTTTACTGAGTGAAAGCGCTATTTTGTCATCCTCCACGAAATGTGCCGCGGTATCTGCATCAAATATCTCTGCATCCGTGAGCCCCACAACGCCCTCCGGAGTCTCCTTATTGGCATACTCGGCGAAGCCCTGATTACAGGCCAGATATCTGCCGGTTTCCGCATCCTTTGTAAATGTCATACCCGGCATATTATACAGCAGTGAAAGGAATCTGTCCTTCAGCTCGGAAACATTCTCAGCTTTCTTCAGTTCTTCCCTGTAATCCTCCTTCTCATCATTGACTACAAAAGCATGCAGAAGGCAGGTTCCCAGCATATATGCGATGGAATACAGCGGAAGATTCGGGAACCAGAGCTGTACGATGAGAAAGACAGCCATGATGATCCCAAAGGATGCCAGGATCCGGTAACGCACGTTTCTCCGGTCTCCTTTTTCTGTCCTGAACATGGATGTAATGGCATGAAGCGAAATAACGATCAGGAACATGATCTGAACGACCAGCATGACATACCGTGCCGGAAGCGCAGTATAGACAGCCTTCTTATCCACTGTAAAAACTATCGGTGTAAAGATATTGGCGATGGCAAGACCTGCGACAAGTACTGCTATGATCCGTCCCGTGATTATCAGAAAACGGCCGAAGGAGGTATTCTCATTCAGGTAGGCCACGGTATACTCCGCCCAGAAGGATATGCCTGCCGCCATAGCGACAAAATATATAGTTGTATCGACAAAAAGCGCGGTAGCCAGCTTCTGTTCTTCCAGTATACCCCAGGAAATATCCGTGACATAATACACCAGAACAGCATAAAGAAATCTCTTGTATACGTTCCACGCGGGTTTCTCATAAATCCGAGAATCGCGCAGGATATCCCAGTTCACGATGAAAAGTATCAGAAATGCCAGCAGACCGATTGCTGAATAATACATATAAACTCTACCCTCTCAGCTTCTTCCTTGCTTTCAGATTGCTCTTATTCTCATACATTCTTTGATCCGCGCGTTCATAAACCTGGGCCACCTTCTCATCATGCTCGTATTTTGACATGCCCAGGGCGATGACGATCCCGCCATTTTCGACAGCATCATCATTATGTTCATTCATCTGCTTTATCAGTTCATCAAGTCGGGCGAAATCATCGCCCTGCGACAGAACCGCAAATTCGTCTCCGCCAACACGGAATACCGGACTGCGCTTAAATGTGGTACATATGATCCTGCAGGCATCCCTCAGATACTGGTCTCCCGCTTTGTGTCCCTCGTTGTCATTAACCTTCTTCAGATCATTTACATCAAGGATCACTATGGCGAAATCAGGCTGACGGCCCATCTCTATCTGCGCGTTAAGTCTCTCTTCATAAACCCGGAAGGCATTCCTGTTCTTTACACCCGTCAGGGCATCGATATTTGCCTCGATCCTTGCCTGCGCAAGACGCCTGCCGTATTCCTCCTCCTGACGTACCTGCGCATCTATATCGTTGACGCCCACTACCAGACGCATTCCGTCCTGCTCCTCAATCATGGCAGCCTTAAGCTGAACATAACGGGGCTCTCCGTCCTTCATCAGACGGAAGCTCAGAGTAAAGATATTGTTATTCTCTATCTCTTCTCTGGCATTTTCCATAGTCAGCGCCGTAAATACCCTGTTCTGGTCCTCCGGATACACTGCCTTTATCAT
>ONWK01000028.1 GCA_900321505.1 uncultured Eubacteriales bacterium | reverse complement strand
GGAAAATGTATAGCTCCCTTTAATCATTCACCTGCCTGTTCCCATCCGTTATAGCGGATACACAGCATGGTCAGATCGTCAAACTGCGGGGCTTCTCCCACAAATACATCGATCGCATCTACCATCGCCTTGCAGAGCCCTTCCGGAGGAAGGTCCGGGTCCTGATTCAGCGCATCCAGCATCCGGTCCGTTCCAAAGAGCTCATTTTCAATGCTGGTAGCCTCTGCCGCTCCGTCGGTATACAGATACAGGACCCCGCCGGGAGGAAGTACGATCTCATAATCCCTGTATCTGCTCATATCCATTCCTCCAAGGACAAAACCGTGCCTGTCCTTCATCAGCCGGAATTCCGGGGTGCCATCTCTCAGTATCGGATACTCGTGGCCTGCACTGGCAGCAGTTATCTTACCGGTGGTACGGTCCAGGATACCGAACCATGCCGTAACAAACATTTCCTTTTCATTCTCGGCACAGATCGCAAGGTTTGCCAGCCTCAGAACCTCCGTTACGGAATTTCCCTCCATGGCATACTGGTGGATCAGCTTCTTGGTGATCATCATGATAAGTGATGCCGGAACGCCCTTTCCGGAAACATCGCCTATAACCAGGCCCACGTGAGTCTCGTCGATGGAGAAGAAATCATAGAAATCTCCGCCTACCTCCTTGGCCGGGGTCATGGATGCAAAAAGCTCATAATCCTTTTCCACCGGAAAGACCTTGGGGAGAACGCCTCTCTGTATTCCCGCAGCAAGCGTAAGCTCTGCCTCAACTCTCTTTCTTTCACCGATCAGCCGTGTATTCTCCTCATTGTAGCGGTCGATCTCTATCACAAGGTCGGAGACATCATCTGACAGATCCCCCAGCTCATTTTTCTGGGTGATCAGGTTCATCTTCTCAATAACCTCCGAGCTGTCCTTATCCTGCCTGTAATTTCTCACGGCATACTGTACCTTCTTCAGGGGCCGGAGGGCCGCACGGTTTACAAAATGAAGCAGGAAGAAGCCTGAGATCACAAGGATACCGACATTTATGGCAATCAGAATGATAAGATTCCTGATAAGTCTGGAATGGTACTCGCTCCAGTCATGCTGTATTCCTATTACATACAGTATCTCGCCATTCTTCACTACGGGGTAGAAGCCCAGATAATAATATGTTCCGTCCTTGCGGGATTCCTGCCTCTCAAAACGTATCTCAGTCGTCTTTCCCTCTGAATAATCAAGGATCGCCTGAGGAATATCCTCTTCCTCCTCCCACATCATTTCACCTAAATGAAGGAAATTCCTGTCCACATCCTCGCCGTACTCATAGACGAATCCCAGAGTGTCTTTATTCACATCAACCACATAGATCTGCTCATTTGTCATCTGCCACTGTGACAGACTCAGGTAGGAGTTGAAGTTGGCGTAGGCGATACCGGCCACCCTGAGCTTCCGGTCCTCCGGCAATTCATCCAGCGCCGCAGGTGTTACCATAGTGGACACCACCATGGCGCTGTCCTCCAGATAGGCGTCCATATCACTGATGGAAGAGGACGGCGCTGCCTGCTTCACCTCAACGGGATGCTCCCTCCAATAGCGCGTGAACCACTCGAGATTATTGATGTATTTTTCTTCCTGTTCCTGAGTATTTTTCAGGATAGGTGTTAAATACTCTCTTTTGGCCTCCAGATATGTCATGGTATTTCCGGCCACCTGGATTATCGCAAAGACAATGATGGTCACAATAAAAATGATACCGAAAATGATACCTATCTGCAAAAGCAGACTGCCCTTCTTCTTTTCTTTTCCGCTTTTTATCGTCTTATCTTCCGCCATATCCTGATCCCCTTGGAAAACTGTCAATACCTGTCCCCAAGTATATCATAAAAACCAGGGTCTGACACAAGTTTCATCTGTAAAAAAATGGGACGGTTCCGGGCTTTCTGCCGGGAACCGTCCCCTTTTTAAGCTTCATGAAGACTTACGTCTTATTTCTTCTTTAAGGTCATGGTCTCACCATCCTTAGTCCAGGTAATGACACCATCCTTATAGGTTGCTGTAGCGGTTTCTCCATCGAAAGTCATCTTCAGTGTCTCACCGCTTAACTCATATGTACCTGTCTTGGACACACCCATGACGGTAACAGTAAGATTCTTTCCGCCTTCAATATAGCTATGATACCAGATCGATGCGCTCCCTTTTTGGGTCCAGCTCCCAGGCATAGGCAAAGGCCAGAGCCAGCATGGCGCCCTGAAGCTTGAAATGGCTGCCCATTGTCATCAGGTAATTATCCAGGCTTCCGTTCAGATAATATGCGGGAAGCTTAAGGCTGATCACCATTTTGACCGAATGGATATCCGTATGCATAAGGTAATTGTATTTTTTCTTTGAGACAAATAAGGTCCTTTTGTTGGTAACGACCATGCCTTCCTTACCCTTTGAAAAAATGGCGGTATTTCCGTAGGCTATGATCTTTTCGTCCGGAAGGAAATCGGGGGAGAGACGCTTCTTCAGCTCCGATATAAGGTCCTCGTTTACTCCCTCTCCGGCCACCTCGTTATCATTCAGCAGGCGGCTGCAGATATACTGCTTTATGGCATCGGATGAGACCAGTTCATCGGTGCAGTGGATAAATGAAAGAAGGCTCTCGGATACATCCTTGTTATAGTTTGAAAGATAGTCAAAATCCCAGAGCAGATTATAACGTCTGTCATCCAGAACGGTACGGTTGGAATTAGACGCTGCTTCGGGGGATGCCGCAGGCTGATTGATGGCAAATTCGGAATCGCAGAAGGGGCAGATCATGCTCCTTCTGTTTTTTGAAAGAGTAAGCGTTCCTCCGCAGTTAGGGCAACGGTTGATATTTTCCATGGAAACCTCCTTAGCTTGTCATTGTTTGTGGACCATACCTGAATAGTATCATATTCAGCTGTGTAAGGTAAGGTTTTTTGCGAAATAATATATACCTTTGTGAACGATTAAGGAAATCGTTCACAAACCCTCACGACCTTCGGGCTGCTCCTTTGGAGCAGGGTGCGTACGGTTCTCGAAAAACCTGATGGTTTTTCGGAACCTATTCCTTATCCTTGACACTTTCCACAATATCCCATCGCTTCAGCGATCTCATGGAAACGATATGACCGATGATCACATATACCAGAACAAGTCCTGCCGTAAGCAGATAAATATACGGTGCATTGACAAAGGGATAGCTTCGGTCCTCCGCTTCCATTTTTATTAAAACACCCTGAGTAACCAGCACTCCGGCCGGTATACCTGTCACACAGGCAAAGATATAATACAGCGCAGACTGAAAGAAAAGCCTGAAGGAAAGCTCGGAGCGCTGGAAGCCCAGCGTCCGCAGGATACACAGATCCTTCTTCTGCTCAAGAAGATTAGCCTGAAGAGTATTGGTCACTATCACTAATCCGATCATTGCAGCGAAGACGATCACAATGATAACGCAGGCTGTAAATCCCTTAAAACCATTGAACCAGTACTCATAATTCTTATCTACAAAGGAGGCAAAAACATATCCGTCCTCCTCAGAAACATTCTTTACGAGCTCAATCTCCTTATCTGTATCAGTATTCAGGATCACTCCATAAAGAGCCGGTTCCCCAAGGCTTTCTGCCGCTTCCAGGGAAATGTACTGAGCCCGCCCTTCATTCTGCTCGGAGATATCCGTTACAGGGAAGGAAATCCCGTCGATGATAACCTCGTCCCCGGCCTTCACGCCTATCTTGTCCGCCAGATGCTTTTCCAGGATCAGTCCTTCATTTTTAAGATATATCTCCTTCTCCGAGGAATCAATAATTCTGATCTTATCTGTATCTTTTGGAATAGCCTGGATCGAAGCCTCTGCCGAAGCAGAACCGAAGCAGATAACCTTATTATAATATCTTACTGCCTCCGGATCCCCGGCATATCCAGACCCTTCCAAGCGTTCCATCATTTCTCCGGTGGGTTCTTCGCTGAAGAATACCTCACAATCGTACCGGAGCCTGTCTTCGAAAAAGCCGGTCAGTACCTTATCCTTTGATGCACCGAAGGATAGGGCCGCAAAGATCAGCATGACCGATGCGGAAAGACAGACTACCGAAAAGAGGAAACGGACCTTATTCCGTAAAAGCGAAAACAGGCAGTATTTGAAAAATGAATTTGTATTTTTCATGATCCCGCCCGCATGGATAGCCTTTCCGGGTGCCGGACGGGTCATGGCTTCCGCAGGTGCGATACGGTTAGCATAGCCCATACTCAGCAGCGTAGCCACCAGCCCCACAAGTATCGTGATCATCACAGCGACAACAAACCATTTCCAGTTGAACATATAATTCATATAATACAGATCAAAAAAGTCCTGGAAATATATACCGATAAATCTGGTCACTGCAACTCCGATCAGTGATCCCACCAGGATCGCACCAAGTGAAACCACCAAACTGACCTTACAGAACTGCAGAACAATAGTTCCTTTTGAATAACCCAATGCCCGGAAGATACCTATCTCCCGGCGGCATCTGCGTACCAGAAGATTCATAAAAAGAAATACAACTATAAGCGCCACGCCAAAGAAGATCATGGGCACGTAAACTGCCATTACCTCGATGGGATCGACATTGATATCCACTTTATTCTTGAGCGGCGAGGTCTGATAGGTAAAGCTTTCTTTGATACCAAGGTCCTTTAAGGCTTCTTCCGCCTTCTGCTGTACAGCTGCCGGATCAGCCCCCTCTGATACCCGGATCATAAACTGATCACACAGATTATCACAGTCCTTCAGGATCTCAAGCTTATCCTCTGCATCCTGAAGCTCCTTCTCTCCCCGGGTAAGCTCATCCTGAGCAGACGTCCACCCGGTATCCAGCTCATCCTTTGCTTTCTGTAAAGAGCTTTCAGCATCTGAGAACTCTTTCTTTCCGTCACTTATGCCCTGTTCTATCTCAGCAAGGCCCTTCTCTATATCAGCGAGATACTGTTCAGCCTGCTTCCTTCCCTCCGTGATCTGCTTTTCGCCCTCGCTGATCTTTGTTCTGTTGGACTCAAGCTCGGCTTCAGCCTCACGGATCTTTTCCTCTCCGGCCCGGATCTCCGCCTCATATACAGCCAGCCCCTTATAACCCTGCTGTATGGTCCGTGACGCTTCGTCCAGCTCCGTCTGATATCCGGCGTATTCCGCCAGCTTTTTATTTGCTTCCCCGATCTCATCTTCCAGCTCCTCGACATAGGAGCCTGCGGCATCTATAACCTCCGCCGCCGTCCTGCTGCCCCGGACGAATTTATCCAGGATCAGCCGGCCTGCGGATACGACCTTATCCCGTATTTCCCGGATCACTGCGGGTATAGCCAGCCGGTCAAGCGCATTGGACATACTGGTTCTCAGGAAGCGCATCGTTGAAGCGTACCATTCCATGGACTCAAGTATGGGAATAGCGCCGAAACTACTGACCTTCTCCTTAAGCTTCTTTATCATGGAGATCACATAATCCGAATCCGAAAGGATGCTGTCGATCTCTGATACAATGGCGGATCCCAGTTCGTAGGAATTCTCGGGAAGCGTAATATTCTCCGAGATAACGCGGATCAGGCCGTTATTCTGTACTCTTTTGATAAACTTATTCCATTCCTCAACCTTTTTGCTTTTTTCATTGAGCTCTGCCCGGGCCGCGCTGAGCTTTGTATCCAGCTCACTGATCTTTTTGTCCAGTTCACTTTTCGCCTGGTCAAGCTCCCTCCGCTTCCCGTTTACTTCGGTTTTTGCGGACTCAAGCTTCTGCTTTTCCTGTGCGAGTTTACTCTCACCCTCCTCCAGCTCAGCCTTCATTGACGGAAGCTGCTCCTCCAGCTCATCCATCTCCTGCAGCTTCTTCTCCAGCTCACTCCTGTTCTGCTCCAGAGTTTTCCGCTGCTCCTCCGCATCCGCTATGCCCTTTTTCAGTTCATTTTCTTTTTCCGCCAGTTCCTTTTCTGCATCGGTTATTTCCTTAAGGGCCTTTTCATACTCTGAAACCGCTTTATCCTTTGCCTCGTTATACTCCCGTTCCTTCTCCTCCCACTCTTCCTTTGCTTTGGCATAACCATCTTTTTCATTTTGAAGAACGGACGTCGGAACAAACATAAAGCAGATGTCCGTAGATGGTACCTTCATCTGGCCGATACGGGGAGTTGCTATTGTTTCAGCTCTGGATACCACACCGTAAACCGTGCATTTCCGTGCCTCCTTACCCAGGCGGACTTCCAGCTCGTCGCCTGCATGGATACCCTTGCTCTTACAGAAGGCATGCTCCAGAAGGATCGGATAGTCCACCTGCCTGTCAAGCTTTTCCCAGTAATAAAATCTCTGGAATTCGTTCTCGTCACAGGTCATCGCTTCAGCGGAAATGTACCTGCCATCCTTGTCGATCAGGACAAGATTTCCCGTCAGCCTCGTATCCACCGCTTCCACGCCGGGAAGAGCGCTTACCCTGTCTGCCATATCCCTGGTGGTCATCTTCGTTTCAATAACAACATCGGGATACTGCATATCCCCGATGAACCCATTAAGAGTCTCTCTCAACGACAAAAAGCCGTTGGCCATACCGGTCATGATACCGCATCCCAACGAGGAAACCAAAAGCATTGAAACCAATAGTCTGATGTATTTTTTTGTAATAATACGAAGCAGGCTGTTCTTCATCTTTACCTTATCTCTTTGCTGTTCAGATTCCGTTTTTTTGTAAGCCTTGCCGAAATGACGGCTTCTCACAGCTTTTTACATTTACCACTCGATCATTTCCGGTGAAACAGGCGCCTCGTTCACCGCCTCAAGGATGATCTTCCCGTCCTTCATGGTGACCGTACGATCCGCCATCATGGCGATCTCCTTAGTATGAGTGACTATGATCACGGTTTTATTATGAAGTCCCGACAGCTCCTGCAGCTGCACAAGGATCTGCTTTCCCGTTTCATAATCCAGTGCACCTGTGGGTTCATCGCACAAAAGTATTCCGGCATTTCCCGCAAGGGCTCTGGCTATGGCCACCCTCTGCTGCTGTCCTCCGGATAACTGGGAAGGGTACATATCCTTCTTATCGGAAATGCCCAGAACCTCCAGCATTTTATCCACTATATCCGGATCATTTTTCAGATCCGCAGTGAGCTTTACATTTTCACGGACCGTCAGCTCACCGATCAGGTTAAAGGACTGGAATACAAAACCCACGTGATTCCTGCGATAAAGCGTCAGCTCCCTGTCCCTGTATTTTGATATATCTGCGCCATGGAAAAGGACGTTCCCGCTGCTCGGTACATCCATCCCTCCCAGCATGTTGAGAAGCGTGGATTTTCCGCTGCCGCTGCTTCCGAGGATCACAAGAAGCTCCCCGGAATATATCTTAAGATCTATCCCATCCAGGGCCTTTACGGCATTTTCTCCTGCGCCGTATATCTTATGAAGATCCTTTACCTCCAATATGATCTCGCGTTCCAAGGGTCCCTCCTTATGTAGCTTCGTTGATTATATCCCCATCGGTCTTATCAGGCCGTTTTCTTTTTTTCCGTTCGATCAGATACCAGATCCCCCAGAGTATATGGAACAGAAGGAGCATGATGACCGAATATACAACTATTCGCCATCCATAGGAATCCGGCATAAAGGAAATATCCTGTTTGAGATAGAGATAATTCGCATCTTCATATTTCATATTCAACACCGTCGCCGGGATCGTCAGCAGAAGCATCGCGGCATAGGATATCCAGATGAACCGGTAGCCGGGCTTTTTGTCATGCACGATCATGGCATAGATTACAGCAAAGATCGGAAGCAGGTGCTCACCCCAGAAATGATAGTAGTTGAAATATCCCGGACCGCAATCCGAAATAACCGTCTGCGGAAAAAGTACTGCTATACCGGCTCCGATGAGAGTAATATAAAAATTCAGCCCAAACAGGGTATCGCTCAGGGATGTGATCATGAAAATGGCACAGTATGCTCCCCACTCACAGAGCTGGATCGGCAGCCTCGTCATCAGCGACTTCCCGTCATTTTCATTTCCGACATACAGTACCCGCCAATAGTAAGACATCTCTATGATCATCATGATAAATGCCATAACAAAACGGAGCGTCTTTTCTCCCTTCCATGCCCTGATCTTATCCTTCTTTAATACCGTAAAAACTACTGCCGCGGCAAAAAGCAGTATGGGTATAAAAAAGTGAAGACCATATGCATGATAGTCCCCTTCTTCACCATAGCCGAAAAAGCCTTCACTGTAAAATTCATACTTAAAGTCCATTCACCCATCACCTCCACATACATGAACTATAGATCTCTCAGGATATCCGTAGGATCATTTTACCATAAAAGTAACTGTCCGGCATACACCAAATTCAAAAGAGACCCACCAGTAACGACGAGTCTCTTCTGTTTATCACTGATGCCTGAGCTTTCTGTCCAGCTCACCTATAAGCTTTTCACAACTGTCCATATATTGCCGGTGGTTTTCGACTATGTATGAACTCTTTCCGTCTATGGCCGCCAATTCCAGTTCCCTCGCCCCGGCCGAGAGCTCATCCGCTCCGATCATTTTGGACGCACTTTTCATGGCATGTATAACGATCTTATAAGAATTCCAGTCCTCTGCAGCAAAGGATGATTCAAGATCTTTTTCTTTATTACTCCATTCCGTCACATAATCCCGCACCATCTCAAGGTAGAATGCTTTCTGGTTCATAAAATAATTCAGCCCTTCAGCCACATTCAGTCCAAGACCGCAAATGCGGTCCAGTATGACATCCTCACCGGGAGAAGCATCGTCTCCTCCATCCGAAGAGAATTCAAGGATATCCTCATCATCCGATAACGGAAATTCCATTATCTCCGGATCATCTCCCGGTGACGGAAACTCCATTATCTCCGGATCATCCTGCTTTTTTTCAAGGTGATCCCCGCTTTCCGCACCTGCTTTTGCCTGCAGGATATATTCCTCCGGAAGCATTTTATGCAGCAGCGCTTCCATCTCCTTCGGCTCGATGGGCTTTGCAAGGAAACCGTCAAATCCCGCTTCGGTATACTGGGCTTCAACTCCGCTCAGGGCATTTGCCGTAAGAGCCACGATGCGCATATCCGCGCCGCCCTCCATTTTACGAAGCTTTTGCATGGTCTCCACTCCGTCCATCACCGGCATCATGTGATCCATGAAGATAAGATCGTATTCACACTTCTGTACGGCTATCAGGGCCTCCGCTCCGCTTTCCACGCAATCCGGTACGATGCCATAGGGCTTCAGTATGCCCTGCGCCACCTTAAGATTCAGTTTGTTATCATCCACAACAAGGATCTTCGCCCCCGGAGCATAGAACATGGTCTCATATGCATCGAGACGGATATTCTTCATGCTTTCACTGAGATTACCTATAGGCCTCCAGTCTTTAACCTCGTTCACGATATCAAAGGAGAAAACCGATCCCTTTCCGTACTCACTGCTGACCCGGAGCTCGCCGCCCATCATGGATACCAGC
>ONWK01000085.1 GCA_900321505.1 uncultured Eubacteriales bacterium | reverse complement strand
GATGGATGCACTCTCGGATATCCTTAAGGATAATCCGGCGGAGGGCATTCTTGTGGACATTCCCTTTGATACGAAGTATGACCTTGCGGAGGATTTCTTCTCCGGATGGGGATTTGACTTTGAAGTGATCGCCAGCTCCGAAATCTTAATCTCCAAGGAGGATGCCGTTCTTCGGCATGGATCCATGGAGAAGGCTAAGGAGATCGTAAAGGACCGGCTGAAGACAGTACATGATGATATCTGGATGCTGAAGGATATCCCGGATGATGTCTTCCGCAGGGCACTGAACGAGATCATCAGACGGGAGGACAGCCTCTATCACGTCAACATTTCCGATGATCCCATGGATTATGACCGGGAAATGAGCTGTGCAGTGATGAAGGAGGGTGAGGTTTCTTCCCTGATCCTGTACGACCGGATCGGGCCGAAGGAACTGCGGCTGATCCTGATGGCCAGCCTTTCCCCAAATGCGGCAACTGAACTGGGAAACTTACTTGCTTATGTCGCTGCCCTGTACTACGTCAGGGAATCGGATGACACGGTGGTAAAGATCGTGATGGAGAGTCCGAAGACGGTGGAACTGTTTAATCATGTATTTGCTTCCAGTGAACCGGATCTGATCCGCCGGGGATATTTCAGCTGATAAGGCGGATCTGATCTGCAGAGGATATTCGGTTAATTCGCCGTATTATTTCAAAGAAAAGAAGTGGTATATCCATACAAGAGGTAGTGGAAAATCGCGGAGGAAAGTTCTATGAGTGATCATGATGAGATCGGCAATCTGCATATGCCGGAGCAGCAGAGGATGAACGCTCCCATTCAGGTAAGTGCGCCGCAGCAGGAGCAGAAGAAACTGAAGGAAGATAATCTGTACAGAGTGCAGACTAAGGCAGGACAGGACTACTTTAGGGAAGTGAATAAGCAGCAGGAAAATGTGCAGCAGAACACGCAGAAACGCCTTGTCCGTAGTGCGATCATTAAAAACTTGGGAAGTAAACGCTATGCCGCATTTGATGGCCTCAAGCTGAAAAAGGCGGAAGGAGAAAAGTCTCAGGATATTGCGCTTCATCATTCGGCAGGGACAAAGCTTCTTTCCCAGGGAGAAGATGTGATCGAGTTCAGTGTTGCAGGACTGAAATCTCTGCAGTACAGATCCCAGCCTTCTGCGGATGAAAAGTTGAAGGAATCCAAGGTGCATTGGTACAACAAGAATAAGTTCCTGACCTGGACCGGACTCTGCAAGACGAAGAAGGAAGTGGAACGGGATAATAAGGAGATCCGGGAGAAGAAGGCTGCAGCAAAGCAGGAACGGGAAAAGGTCAACCAAAGGATCGAGAAGACCTACGGGAATAAGGTGGACGAAAAAGTTGCCGGAAAGAAGCTGAATCAGCTGAGAAAAAAGGAAGTGGTAAACGAAAAGACCGGAGCCACCAAAACCCGTTTTCTGATCTCCGCCCAGAAGAATAAGGGAAAATACAGTGAAGAAAATATCGAGGAGTATATCCTGGAACTGGGGAAATCCGTCTTAAAGCAGAAACTGGATGAGGCAGACTGGGGTGAAGATGATGCGGTAGCTGCTTTCCGCCCGGTGAATATCGTGCTTCAGGGCCATGGCAGCGGTGCGGTGTCGGTGGGAAAAGGAGCCATGCGGATCCGGAAATGGGTAGCCGATAACTATCCCCGTTTTCTTTCCAAGATTAATTTCCAGATGATCCAGTATGATCCGAAGTCCAATGATGATAATTCCGAGCTGGATCTTTCGGACGCGAAACTGGCGAAGAAGGATTCCCGCTATATGTCGCTGGGGGAGAATGCCAACACCACCGTGGTCTACTCCATGCAGAATATCGCAGATGCTCCGCAGAAGGTAAAGAATGCAAAGCGTATCATTCTTACCATGGCGGATCATAATGTGAAGCTGGAAGAAAAGGATGAGTCCCAGGGGACGACAACAAGGAATACCTACTTTGCGGAAAAGAACGGAAAGGTGGAGGCCTTCCGTGCAACAGGGCTTGGTGAACTGGATGAAGGAATCTATATTGCGGATGATCATAACAACCTGATCAGATTGAAGAGTCTGGAGGAATTTGACGCTCTTCAGAAATCCCTGATGAAGGGCGAAAAGAAGAAGGACAGCGTCAAGGCGGTTCGCAGTGTCCTTAAGGACTATTTCGGTGCAAACGGCGAGGAGTTTACGGAGAAGAAGGAAACAAAGAACAAGGCAGAGGGAAAGAACGATGAGCCCATTGATACTGCGGTGAAGAAGGTATTCGTAGAAATCCTCGGTCAGCTGAAGGATGAAAGCGAGACCTGGACAAGGCTTGCCAACCGGAGTAAGGCGGAGAATAAGCAATCTGTTCCGTACAGGCAGCTGCTGGATGCGGCGGAGCTGGTAAGAAGGCTCGCAGCACGGCTTAAAAACAAAAATGGGGAGCTCTCCAAGCGAGGTGCCGGGACCATCGATGTAAGAGATCTGATGGATGCCATGAACCGGCTTTCCGAGACGGCAAATATCTTCTATGATACCCACAGAGGCCATCAATACACCCAGGAGGGAAAGAATCACAGGGCAGCCTGCGACATGCTGCGTCAGCTGTCGGACGAGTTCTATGACAAGTTAAATATCGCCATGGGAGGAGTTGGAAAGTCCGCAATCACCGAGAAACCGGTCCGGGGAAAGATCTCCACGAAGGATGGAGTAAAGGCCGGAGAAAGAATCTCGGAAATGGCTTCCGTCTATGCAAAGTGGAAAAAGCATTTTGCCTTCCGGGAGGGCTCCGAGCGGATAAATATCCGTGATAAGGCCAATATGTTTGCGGCCTACCAGAAGGATATCGAGATCTACAAGTCAACCCATCTGGTGAAGGACTGGCCGGCTGAGGTGAAGGATGCCATCCGGGCGGCAAACGATTACCAATTCCGAAATGCCGTGATCGAGAAGGTGGAGGAAAAGACCGGCGGATACAGGGATGAACTGCAAAGCTTCACACGCTCCTATGCGGAGGAACTGGATAACCGCACCGGAAAGAAAACTCTTTCTGCAAAGGAAGTCGATAAGAATCTTACTCCCGAGCAGATAGCGGCGGTAGAATCCATCGATAAGTGGTTTATCCGGAATTATAACAATGCGGGACTGGCAGGACGGTTTATCGGCGTCCGGAATCATCATGGAGAGATCATTTCCGCTCTCCTTGCAAAGTCGAAGAGGGAGCGGCTCTTTATCTATTATCTGATCGAAACCGGAAAGAGGAAGAGTCCGGAGGTAATGGATGCCTACGCTTCCCAGGGTGCCTATATGCCGGACCTGGACAAGTTTAAGGATCAGATGCTTGCTTCAAAGCTGAAGGTCATGTCCCGGGTATTCGGCGGCTATGTATATATGCATAAGCTGACCGAGGCCATGCAGATAAGTGGAGATTATCAGGAGCTGATCAGCGACTGCGCCGAGCTGGACGTTAAGGACGCAAGACCGACATCAGAGTTTAAGGATAAACCGGTAGAATACCGCGCGCATCTTTTAAAGGATCTTTACACCAGTACAAAGCATCTTCGGGATGAACAGCTGAAGTATAAGAAGGATTATCTGGATAAGAAAAAGAAGAATGCTGGAAAAGAGGAGGAGCTGCATGCGCTGGAGCGAACCGCACAGCTTTTGCTGGAAAAGCTGATCGAAGCGGATGAAACAGTAGGGAAGGAGAAGAGCTACGGCGCGATCGGTGAGAAGGGCGAAAAGAAGGCAGAGCAGCAATATAACCTGAAGAATCAGAATCTCATGGATCTTCAGGACAATACGGGAACGGCAGCTTCCGCCGGCTCAGCGCTTGCTGCAAATGCCGGAATCGTCGCCGGATGGGGGCTTAAGGATAGCGCACTGGCGAAGTTCAATTTTGTATCCAATTCGATCACTGCAAACAGTATCGCCGGGGCAGGGCAGGTGCTTTCTGCAGTATACAGCATTTATCATATTGCAAAGAATCATGAAAATATGCACTACGGAGACATCATCGGCCAGGATGTGGCTTCGGCCGTAAAATCAGTGCTTCAGACAACCACAGCCATCTGGACAGGTATCGAATCCGGGAAGCAATATCAGGATCTGGCAAAGAACTTTGTGGAGGGAGCCGAGATCACGACCTCTACTGCTCTTAAGGGCGTGGGAGTAGCAACGGCCGGCATCACAGCGCTTCAGAGCACCTATCAGACGGTGTCAGGAACCCTTGATCTGAAGAATAATAAAAATGCTTCCAAATATCTGAATAAAAAGATCAATACAGCTTACAGGGCAAAGCTTGAGGTTTCTTCCGAAGGGGACCAGGATCCAGCAGAGCAGACCGAGGAGCGCCGCAGGCTGGAGGAGGAATTCCGTCGAGCAAAGTATGACAAAAACATAAAGAAGCTGTCGAAGGATCTGGGAACAAGGAAGGCTGCTTATTCCGCCATACAGGCCGTAGGAGCGGGACTCTCCATCGCAGGCGTGTTCATTCCGGTTGCCGGTACGGTCGTCGGACTGGCAGGCACTGCACTTACCACAGTTGCAGGGGTACTGAGCGGTATGCATCTTACCAGTGCACGGACCATGATGTTTGATGATTATTTCCAGTTTGATAAATATCTGGATCAGGCGAAGGCTGTGATGAAGAAGAATCATCGGAAGATTTACAATGAGGAAGAATTCGCAAACCGGATGCGCAGGACGCTTATGGCATCTCTGGGATACTCGGATCTCATCTCTGCCTGTGACCAAATTGCAAAGCGGTATGCGGATCAGATCCGGATGAGACTCTTCGGAAAACCGGATGAGCAGGCGAAGGACAAGGCGGAACGGGATGGCTACATCCAGATGATCAAGAGCTTCGGTCTTCCGTATGATGAGAAGAAGAAGGTTCCGTCCTTAAATGCTCTTGCGCGGAAGATGAATGGAAGATAGTCAGGTGTTAAGAAGCACATGGACGAATGAGTATCAGATATCGTTTTTGTTAGTAACGAGGAGGATAAGTCAGATGAATATAGATGAAAAGAAGCAGGAAAGGCGCGAGCTGCTGGAGCGGATGAAGGAATCACTGCAGGAGGAGCTTATCGCCTGTGAAGTGGCAGAACCGGAACAGGAGGGACTTCCTCCGGTGCTGAATGTGATCTTGGACGCACTGGCAAAGGATGATGCAGAAGAAGGGGCAATTGGAGAATTCTATTTTGATCCCATCGCTTCCGAGGAGGATGAGATCCAGCATTTTTCCTCTGTGATCACACTGATGGATGATCTTCCGAAGGGGCATCTTCCTGAGCTTTTTGAAGCGATCACGTATATGAATTTTGTCCTTCCCTGCGGAAGATACTGCATCGATAAGGACTGTACATTCCTTGCCTACCGGCTTACGGTGCCTTTCTCCATAGAACTATCCGGGGATGCGTTGTTTGAGCAGATGAACATCTGCATGGCAAATGCCGTTGCTGCGGCCGACATCTACATGGAGCCTCTTGTTCAGCTTGCGGCCGGTGAAGTGACTCTGGATGAAGCGAAGGAGTACGTATAGTGCAGCTGAGCCCAATATAAGTGAGGTGTAGTACGTTGGAGGTAACCAGAATAACAAAAGAAAATGCGGACTTTTTTTCACATCTTTGCCCGGTTGAT
>ONWK01000276.1 GCA_900321505.1 uncultured Eubacteriales bacterium | reverse complement strand
GACGTAAATAAACTGATCGAGGACGAAGAGGATGCCCCGGTAGAAAGGTACGAGAAGCTGATCCCGTTCTTTAAACGGATGGCCCGGCTTTCCGCCATCCTTCGGGAACGGCGGCATGCCAGAGGCTCCATCGACTTTGATCTTCAGGAGACGGAGATCGTGGTGGGTGAGGACGGAAAGCCCACGGATATCCGTGCCCATGAAAGAAATGTGGCGACAAAGCTGATCGAGGATTTCATGCTGGCGGCAAATGAGACCATAGCCGAGGATGTATTCTGGCAGGAGCTCCCCTTTGAATACCGTGTGCATGAAGCGCCGGACGATAAAAAGGTTGAGGCCCTGAAGTATATGCTTCGTACCTTCAACCTGTATCTGCACGGCGGAAGAGAAGCGATCCATCCGAAGGAATTCCAGCGGATCCTCCGGGAGATCGAGGGACAGCCTTACGAGGCCATGATCACCAAGCTGACACTCCGCACCATGCAGCAGGCCCGCTACGGTACCGTATGTGCGGGACATTTCGGCCTTGCCACAAAGTATTATTGCCATTTCACCTCGCCGATCCGGCGTTATCCTGACCTTCAGATCCACAGGATCCTGAAGGAGAATCTTCACGGATTGCTGGATGAAAAGCGGATAAAGCATTATGAGAAGCTGCTTCCCGGCGTGGCTGCGGACAACTCAGCCAAGGAGCGAAGAGCAGATGATGCAGAGCGGGATGTGGATAAACTGAAACAGATTGAATATATGGAGGATCATCTGGGTGAGGAGTTTGACGGGATCCTGTCCGGCTTCAATACCCAGGCCATTTTCGTGGAACTTCCGAATACCATAGAGGGGGTGATACCTCTGGGCAGCCTTTCGGACGATTTTTACGAGTATAATGAAGCAACCTTTCAGATGATCGGCAGCCGGACGAAGAAGACCTATAATCTCGGGGATCCGGCACATATCCAGGTGGTACGTACGGATAAAGCCGAACGACGGATCGAGTTCCGGTTCGTGGAACAGGAATAAAGCAACCGGGAGAAGCCATCCGGAAGAAACTACCCGGTAAAAACTACCCGGGGAAACCAGGTCACCGGCTTCGATACCGGTGCAAAGAGGAAAAAACGATGAAACAGGAAGCAGAAAAGCTGATCGCAAATAATAAAAAGGCATATCATGAGTATTTCATCGAGGAAACCGTGGAGGCAGGCATCGCCCTGGCGGGAACCGAGGTGAAATCCCTCCGGCTGGGACAGTGCAGCATCAAAGAGGCTTATGTGGGAGAGGAGCATGGGGAGATGTTTATCTACCATATGCACATTAATCCTTACGAGAAGGGCAATATCTTCAATAAGGATCCTCTCCGGACCAGAAAGCTGCTGCTGCACAAGTCGGAGATCCGTAAACTGGCCGGTGCGGCTACCGTGGCCGGTTATACCATCATGCCGTTGAAGGTTTACTTTAAGAACGGCCGGGCGAAGGTTCTGATCGGACTAGCCAGGGGTAAGAAAATGTACGACAAACGCGCGGATATCGCCAAGAAGGACCAGCGTCGGGAGGCTGAACGGGACTTCAAGGTACGGAATCTGAAATGATATGCAATATGATAAGATCCGGAATATCGCGAAAACCTGTACATTTTCCTATCTTCACCGCCGAACACAGAAAATTTGCTTGATTTTGCGAGGGTGAACGATTAGAATAGATTCGTTACAGTAATACCGGAAGGAAGGGCGTACTATGAGCCAGCAGAAAGTAGACCGTTATAAAGAAGAAAAGAAAAACAGAGCGAAAACGATAAAGAAGGCGAAGATCAAGAAGTTCTGTATCATCTTCGTCGTAGCACTTGCCATCGGCGCAGCCATCGGAATCCCGCTGGGAAGATGGATCTATAATTATCAGCAGACCCATCAGGATAAAGAGGATATCTTCATTTCCTCACATGATTATGAAGACTGGTTCAACAAATACTGGGTAGACAACTATGCAGATCTCTACACCGGTTCCGAACTGGCAACAGAAGATGCATCTGAGGCAGGTGCCGATACCACGGAAGCCGCTTCGGGAGAGAAAGCATCGGAAGCAAAAACAGAGGCAGCTTCAAAGGCAGTAACCGAGGCAGCTACAGAGAAGGCTACGGAGAAGTCATCCACAGCCTCAGCAACAGAAGCAGTTACAGAAGCTCCCGCTGAGTAAACCGTGATATGTACGGTGAATACCGTTCATCATAATAAACCAGGGGTTGTACTGGTTTCGACAGGGATTTAGAAATCCCGGCAGCCATCCGTGGTCCGGAACCACGTTAAAAGTCGGAAAAAAATAAACGCTGAAGATAAGAATTTAGCACTCGCTGCCTAAGCGCAGCTGTCGGCCCGAGAGTCATCCGCTGCTCACGGAGTCCGGCATCGAACAGGCGGAGAACGTTCCTCCCAAAGCTTTGCGGGTTGAAACGAATGATGAAGCTACCGATCCCATGAGCCTGTCTTTGGGCGCCTGGGTGAGGGAATCCTAAAACAAAGACTGTGATGGGAGACACCGGTATGGAAGAGTCTTTGGACGCGGGTTCGATTCCCGCCAGCTCCATAAAAAACGGCACCTTCGGGTGCTGTTTTTTTGTGAGCGAAGGGAATCGAACGGCAAGACCGAGGAACGCAGTGACGAGAGAACGACCCGGTGGGTCGTTCGCGTCGAAGCCCGGCCTGAAAGGATAAATAGCGCAATTCAATGTAATCTGCTATAATGGGATAAATGAATTATGACCGCCAAGGAGAAGCCTGCCATGACCAAGAAAACCCCCAACATAAACGCTTTATTCCCCATCGCCCTTTTCCTGATCCTGTATCTCGGAAACGGGAT
>ONWK01000227.1 GCA_900321505.1 uncultured Eubacteriales bacterium | reverse complement strand
TTTTGGGGGTGACATATGGATTACAGGGAAAGCGTAGGAACTGACAGTGCCGGAGTATCCCGTGTTGCAAAGATCATAAGAGATCAGGCGGATAAATATGGCATAAAAAGGAAGGAAACAATTAAGGGATGTGTTGTTGCGGAAGAGGCGGCCATTAATCTTTCAAGCCATGCATCTGAAGGTGCTGAAATAAAGGTTTATATACGGGCGTTCGGCGGATATATGAGGGTGGAGCTGTCATGTGCCGGAGACAGATATGAATTCGCGGAAGAGATGGTGGAAAATGATCTTCTGAGCGATGATATGGGAGATCGGGCATATGACATGCTCGGCGGGATCCTTCTTAAGACTATGGCACAGGACCTGAGGTACCGTCATGTCCGTGGGAATAACAGGATATCATTTACTGTAAGCCGTTCACCTAAAGCATTTCTCTATCGTACCATCGGTGCACTTTTACTTGCGGTGATAGTTGGATTTATACTTGCATGGATCGGGGCGGAAGGCTTTAATTCCGCCATCGATGAATATCTGCTGATCCCCGCAAAGACCATGTATATGAATGCGCTGAAAATGGTGGTGGCACCTGTCGTGTTCTTCTCGATCGTTTCGTGTGTTGCCAGATTCTCGGATATTTACGAGCTTGGGAGGATCGGAGGAAGACTGCTTCTGACCTTTGTGTTTACAATGGTATTAGCCCTGGTGGTTGGAATGGGTGCGTATTATCTGTTTAAACCCGGCAGCGGCATGCCTTCGGATGCGGCGGTCAAGGCTGCGGGAAAGATCACTTCCCAGTCTGTGGATGTGTCCTTTAAGGATATGATCGTGGGTATCATTCCCTCCGACCTGATCACTCCGTTTCAGTCTTCAAATATGCTCCAGCTGATATTCCTTGCGGTCCTGCTCGGAATCGCGGCTGCAAAGACAGGTGAATATTCGGAAAAGGTGAAATATGCCTTTGAAGCATTAAACGAGCTTTTCCTTAAGGTGACTTCACTTATAATCCGTTTTATGCCGATCGCGATATTCTGTTCCATCTGTTCTCTTATCATGGAGACAGGTTTCGAAACGATAACATCCATATTGGGAATGTTCGCGACCTTTGTATTCGGAATACTATGTATGATAGTTGTATATATGATACTTGTAAGGACACTCGGAAAAACAAATCCGGTAAGCTTCCTTAAGAATTATTCACCGTACATGCTGCAGATATTCTCAATAGCTTCGAGCAATGCAGCCATACCGCTCAATCTCGAGGCATGCAGAAAACTGGGGATATCAAAGAAGATATACAGCCTGGCAATACCGCTTGGAGCAACTCTCAACATGGACGGTACCTGTGTGTATCTGATGATCTTCTCACTAGCCTTTGCCGGAATATATGGCATTGAGATCTCGGCAGCCACCATGGTGGGGATGATCGTTACGATAATAGTGCTTGCGATAGGGGCTCCGGGTATTCCGGGCTCAGGACTGATCTGCCTTAGTGTTCTGCTGGCTCAGATAGGAGTTCCGACAGAAGCGGTCGGTCTTGTAATGGGGATCGATGCCCTGGCGGGAATGTTCCGCGCCATGAGCAATTGTACCGGAGATGTGGTGTCAAGCATTATTGTGGAAAGATTTACCAAAAGGCGCAGCAGTTGATAAGGTTGGTATATTCCATACTACACTTAAGAGAAAAGCGGTACATTACCAATAAGAACATATTTTTCTTTACTTATTCACATCGAAGCCTCCAAAATCTTTACTTATTAGGCACATTATGATAAAATAAGTAAAGATTTAGGGGGTGAGCCGGAAATGATCTCGTATGAGGGGCTTGAAAAAGTACTGAAAGAAAAGGGTATAGGAAAGACAAAATTATCTGCAGAACTTGGCCTTTCTACACGAACGATCGCAAAGATAGCCAAGGGCGAGAAGCTTTCCAAACGGAGCATTCAGAAGATTGCCGATTATCTCGATGAATCACCTGATGTGATCATGAGGGAGATTTCCGATAACAAGATCCTTCAGATACTTCGTGAAGAAAAAGAACTGAAACTCTCCGGTGGTCTTTATCATGAGCTTCAGGTCAGGATGACATACAACTCAAATCATATTGAGGGAAGCAAACTATCGGAGGATCAGACAAGAATGATCTTTGAAACCAATACTCTTGATGTGGGAGATGGGATATCGGTGGATGATGTTCTGGAAACGGTTCATCATTTCAGAGCGATCGATTATGTTATTGATATAGCAGAGGAGGAGCTTACTGAAGATATCATCAAACATCTGCATTATATCATAAAGCATGATACAAAGGATTCGACTCTCGGATGGTTTGCGGTAGGTGATTATAAGAAACGTGCAAATGTTGTGGGCGGAAGAGAAACATCGAAACCGTCTGAAGTGCATAAGCACATGAAAGCATTGATCGATGATTATAATGCAAAGGAAAATGTAACGGTCGAAGATATAATAACATTTCATGCAGAATTTGAATATATCCACCCCTTCCAGGACGGAAACGGTCGTGTCGGAAGGCTTGTTGCATTAAAGGAATGTCTTCACCATAACGTGATACCGTTTATCATCGAGGATGCAAAGAAGCATTTTTATTACAGGGGGCTTAATGAATGGAGAAATGAAAAGGGTTGGCTTATGGATACCTGTCTTGACGGTCAGGATACATTTGCAAGACTGCTTAAAATGCTTGAAATAACATACGAATAATCTCCCAAAACAGGTCTGTCAGGTTACTGACGGACCTGTTTTTCTTGCGCGATACGGCCGGCAACCACGAGCAAAACTGCGTGTACGCCAAAGATTACACGAAATTTATATTGCGCTTTTTGGAGAAGAGTGATAAAAAGGGTGGTGTTCAAAATTATATCTTTATGTGATGCAAAAATGCAGTTAAAGATAGATAATATATGTGATTCAAGAAAAGAAATAAATATCGACCGCGAGTTGGTAAATAGCCAATATGGAGGTAGAAAATGCGATATGTAACAGATCATTTTATGTATGCGGCAGGAAATGATTTCAGGAATACTATACGGACCGGGATTGAGATGAGCGAACCGGTGGATGAGGCGCTGCTGAGACAGGCGGTAGATCGTCTTCCGCTTCGGTTCCCGTATTTTGCTGTACGGCTGATAAAGGAGGGAGAATCTTATTTTTATGAATCAAATGAAGCGCCCTATGTCATCTCGAAGGATGGCAAAGCGGTGACGTTGGGCAGTGCTGAAAGTAATGAGCATCTGGTGGCTTTTGCATATAGCGGGCGTTATCTTTATATCGATTCCTCGCACTTCCTGATGGACGGGGGAGGTAAATTCCCGTTCCTGAAGATGCTTCTATATGAGTATCTCAGCAGAAAATATCCCGGGGCGGAGTTTGATATTGCTGACATTCCGCAGCCGGGGGATGAGATCCGTCCGGAGGAAATGACGGATGATCCCTATCCGACAGAAGAGATTCCCACGGATTTCCCTGAAATGAAGTCGGAGCCGGAGGAGATCTTCATGCTCAGGGATCAGCCTCAGGGGTATGAGCATGCAGGAGGCTGGACCTCTTTCCGGTTCAAGGTAAAACAGAAGGAGATGATGCAGTATGTATCCAGTGCAGACGGAAGTCCTGCGACCTTCGTCAGTTCACTGATCTATCGGG
>ONWK01000150.1 GCA_900321505.1 uncultured Eubacteriales bacterium | reverse complement strand
ATAATCGAACATAAGGAAGGCGATTACAATGCCGCAAAGGCCATTAATTTCGCTGTAACCCATACAGCTGTTGATATTTCAAAGGGCCTTTCCGCAACACAGTGTATCTACGGCTGGCAGTGTGCGGAATTCGGTTCCAACGTACTGAAGGCCGGCGGCGCCATCAATGAATATGACGACCATGCTACAGCCCTTCACAGGAAGCTGGCGAATAATCCTCTGATCGAGGAATTTGTAGTTCCCATTGAAGACGGATATATTAAGCTGGCAAATGTTCCCAAGGGTCATGCGATCGCGCCGGGAGATCTGATGCTTCTGTACTGTCCCTTTGAAAGAGACGGCCGTCCCTTTGTACACACCCTCATGTTCTACGGATGGAGTCCGGACGGTCTGGCAAAGGTATACTGCCACAACAGCAGGACCGCAGGAACCGTAAGCCACAGGATCTACTGCTATGCTTGCCACGGCGTTATGTCGGAAGCACACGTTATGCATATCAAGACAAATACCGACAAGGAAAACAACGCCTATCCGGCCAACACCTGGATGAATATCAAGGGCAAGAAGCTGCACATTAACAGCCGCGGTATCAAGGATACAGGCTTCACCAAGGTCGGCGAAGACTGGTACTTCTTCGATGAGGACGGCGTTATGAAGACCGGCTGGATCAAATGTGACGACGGCTCATATTACTTCGGTAAGAGCGGAAAAATGGTCACCGGATGGCAGAAGCTGGACGGAAGCTGGTATTTCTTCAACGACGGTCTCATGCAGACAGGCTGGCTGGATGAAGACGGTCACCGGTACTATTTTGAAGAAGACGGAAAGATGGTTACCAATACCAAAAAGAAGATCGACGGAAAGACATACACCTTCGGCAAGACCGGAGCATGCCAGAATCCGTAAATCGAAAATGGAGGAGCCCATTCAGCAGGCTCCTCCTTTTCTTTGCCACTTCTTTAATTATCGTCCGATGCCGTTCAGCGCCACTCTTCGTCTCTTCGCTGCCACGCCTCTCAGCGAAGTCTTTGCAGCAATTATCCTGTAATATACGATCAGATTCATAAGCATTGCTCCGGACCAGGCTGCCAGTTCGGCATAAGCTGTCGCCCTGAATCCAATGCTTCCCATAAAGAGCGCAATGGTCACGATACGCAGTACCATTTCCAGAAGTCCCGAGAACATAGGAAGCACGGGGAAGCCCATGCCCTGTACGGCACTGCGGTAAACGAAAAGCACATCCACAAAGATCAGTCCCGCGCCCGTCAGGGGGAGATACATTTCCGCCAGCTGTATGGCCTCTTCTCCCTCCAGCATCAGTGTAGCCAGCTGATGAGAGAAAAATACCATGACCGATCCAAGGAGGATATAGGCTGCCAGCGCCACCCGGAGACAGACCCTGAGGCCCTCCCGTATCCTCTGATATTCCTTAGCCCCGTAATTCTGACTGGTATAGGCGCTCATGGCATTTCCTACCGTAAATGCGGGATTCATGAAAAGGTTGTTGTATTTGCCGCATACCGAATATGCACTGGTATGCGCAACGCCGTAACCGTTTACAAAGAACTGGACCACCATACATCCGATGGCTGTAATGGAATTCATAAATGCCATCGGGAGACCGTTCTTCAGCAGTCCCAGATACAGAGATCTCTCATTATGGAAATCCTCCCGTGAAAGGCGGATCAGCTCTATCCTGCGAAGCTTACGGATGCAGATCAGAGACGAGATCACCTGTGATATAACGGTTGCGATGGCTGCGCCCTCCACGCCTGTATGCAGAACGAAAATGAAGAAGGAGTCCAGTCCCAGGTTAACTACCGAGGATACAAGGATCGCCGCCAACGGCGTCTTGCTGTCACCCAGGGAACGGAGCATGCAGGATGATACGTTATATGCGATGGCCGAAGCCAGTCCGGCAAAGATAAACCTGCCGTAAGTAAGGCTGTCCGCCATGATCAGCTCATCGGTACGCAGCATCCGTAGAGCGGCAGGAAGAAGGAGCAGGCCCATAACAGTGAGCAGCACTGCAATGGCTACGGCCAGCTTGATGGTACCGGCGATATTCCTTCTCAGCCTGTCATATTCCTTTGCTCCGAAGCTCTGGGCGATCATGACGCCGAAGCCGTTGGAGAGTCCCAATGAAAACCCGACGATCAGGAAGAACAACGATCCCATATTTCCCACTGCAGCCAGAGCATTATCACCCAGACCGTTTCCCACGATCAGCGTGTCCACAAAATTGTAAAGCTGCTGAAGCATGCTGGTCAGAAGCAGCGGCCAGAAAAAGCCCAGGATCAGACGGGTCGGATTTCCCTTTGTAAAGTCAGCTACCTGACTTTTCTTTTTCTTTTCATTTACAGATATTTCCAAGAAGATCATTTCCTTTCATAATCATGTTCGTTATCTGATTTTTATCACTTTCCACTTTTCCTGTTTTACAGAACTTTAATTTTTTTTATAAATTTATGGCATGATGTTTCGGAATCTGATAGAATGATGATAGGGTCAAAAGGTCCGTGCGATGCGCTTGCGCAATCGCACGAGACCTTACTTGACCCGCCGAACACGAATGGCGTAGT
>ONWK01000172.1 GCA_900321505.1 uncultured Eubacteriales bacterium | reverse complement strand
GGAGGAATTCGATCTTTTTGCCAGCATGACTCCGGCCAAAGAGGTGGGCGGTGACTTTTATGACTTCTTCTTTATCGACGAGGATCACCTGGCACTGGTTATGGCGGATGTGTCCGGAAAGGGTGTACCCGCAGCTCTCTTCATGGTGATCGCAAAAACACTGATCAAGGATCAGGCGATGATGGGAGAACTGTCTCCGGCGAAGATACTGAATAAGACAAATAATCTTATATGCGAGAGTAATCCGCAGAGACTATTTGTAACGGTATGGCTTGCGATCCTGAATGTAAAAACCGGGGAGGGAATGGCAGCCAACGCCGGCCATGAGCATCCGGCGCTTCGCAGGGCTGATGGAAACTATGAACTTCAGATATATCGTCATTCTCCTGCAGTTGCCGCATTTTCAACAATAAAATACCGCGAACACGATTTTAAATTAAACCCGGGAGACAGCCTTTTCGTATACACGGACGGTGTTGCGGAGGCTACGGATGCCCATAATGAGCTTTACGGAACAGACCGTATGATAGAGGCTCTGAATGCTGACCCGTCGGCGGCTCCCGAGGAGGTACTCAAGGCGGTAAAGAAATCCGTGGATCAATTTGTCGGAGAAGCTCCGCAATTTGATGATCTAACGATGCTTTGCCTCTATTTCAAAGGGGAGGGCGGAGTGAAGGCTTCCTGATCTTCTGATCAGCTTTTAACATATTCGGTAGTTTCGGATGATGGAGACAGACTGCGGATGAAAAAAAGCAGAATGGGATGAATGTGATTCCGAAGAAAGGAAAGAAATGATCGACAGAGAAAAGGTATACAGGGACATCAGTGCATTTATCTATAAATATACACATGATTCAGCCCTTACTTATCCGATGCCGGAGGATTATGTTCAGTTGTCGGAGGATATGGGTTTTGCGAAAATAAGCCTCAGGCTGGATTTCCCGGAGGGAATGTTTGCAAGTGCAAATAATATCAACAGGATCGTTTATGATTCCGGCAGAGAGCAGGGAGAGGAGATCACATTTCGTTATACGGTCGCCATGGGCGGGATCGTGGAGGTGGTTTACTATCTGGACCGGGAGACGGAGCTTACGGAGGAGGACAGAAGCCTTTATCAGTGGGTATGTGATCAGATCTTTCTGGTATACGGAAAGCAGCAGGTAGTGGATGCACTGAATCTGGTCTCAAAAGTGAACCGCCATGAAGAAATGACGTTTAGAAGTAAGTCTCCGAGAAAGTAACAGACAGCCGGACAACACTAACTCATATTTGAGAGGGGAGAGTAAATGATTTCCTGGGGGTGGACGATCATCATATCGCTGGCGTGGATGCTTCTGGTCAATATGACCTTCTCGTTCCTGGTATTTCACGATGATAAAAAGAAATATGGCCTTGGAATGGTCGTATTCTGTCTTATGGTGATGATCATTCCTGTCATTATCTTCGTATTCACCTATATTATGTGCCGGATATATGAGGTTAATGAGACAGCCTATCGGGTGATCATGGCCACTTTGTCCGGCATTTTCATCGGCGGCCCTGTTCTTTACGGAGCAGGGACATGCGTATACCGGCTTATCATGTTTCCTCCGAAACGTATGGCGGTTTATGCAAGACAAAAGGTTGGATCATTTCCAGGTTATAAAAAGAAGAGTGCCGCGGCCCGAAGCGTTTATGAGGAAAAGCATGAGGATGAACAGGCCTATATCACGGAACAGCTCCGGATCACCCGGGAAAAGCTTGGAATTCTCTACCGGATGAAAAGCAGGAGAGGGAAGGGCAGATATATCCGTGCGATCATGGATGTAAATAAGGATATTCCAGGAATCACCGGATGGAGATATCAGACTGTTCTGGATGGAACTGCAAAAGCTATAGTACATATTCTCATTACCTTTAAAGAGGGGGAAAATGTGCAGGTGTATCTGCACTGGCCGAAGAAAAGCTTTACACCGGAAGAGCTTACGGAAAATGACCGAAGGATATTCGAGCTTGCAAAGGAACTCCGGAATATCACCATGACCGGCAGACTGATCTACATTTTTATGTGTATCGAACGATATCTCGTATCCCTTTATCCGGACAGAGACTGGACCCCGGCAGCAACCAGAATGTGGAACCGGACGAAGGAGCCCGGAAGATGGAGCGAGGGTATACCGGGGGATCTCTACCGGGAGATCGTTCCGGAACGGATCATGCGTTTTTATCGGTATGGGTACGGTTATGAGAAACTTAACCCCATGGTGTTCGACAATAAACTGTCTTTGGAGTGTTACACTCTGCTCCGGGGGCTTTATGAAGGAATATCAGAAGGAGATCCGGAGGAAGAAATCAATCAGATCGTCGGGCTTCCCGAGAAGCTGATCTATCAGGTAAACCTGAGAGATTATTCTTTTGATCTCAGCGACCGGATGACCATCGAGTCGATCATTAAGGCTGAGGATATCCTGGATAAAAACGGTATCGAACGCCCTGACTATTCTTCAGTGGGAAGATTCCGCTATGAGAGAACTTCGGATGAAATGAAGGATATTGACAGGAATACCTTCTTCGGATTCGGTGTGGACGCAGATGATCTGTCTATTATCCCAAGGAATTAGTTGACGAAAGTGGCATCATTGTCAAATGAAGAGCTGGAGAGATGGGATAGCGAGCACAGGGAGCTGCTGGACAGGATCGCACCGGAACAGTTTGAGGTTTTGCATTTTGCAGCGTTATCGATGATCCGTTCACTTCCGGGTTTCGTAAACATCACGCACATGTTTATCCTCCAACACTTCATAAGCAGCAGTTTTTTCGATAACTGCCTTTACCAGGAAGTCAAGTTCTGAACCGGCCCGGTAATCAGCGGGTGCAAAATATCGTATCCTGTTATCCTTAAGCATTTCTGCTGGAGATGGGAAAAAGCAAAAAAGAATGATCCAAGCTATCATGATATAAAGATTGGCGATTTCGAAATGAGCTGGAACTTGGGTGAAGGCATTTATGCGCTAAGCGACACATCTGTGAATGAGGCAGGATGTATTCATACAACGCAGGGCTTG
>ONWK01000065.1 GCA_900321505.1 uncultured Eubacteriales bacterium | reverse complement strand
TGCGTATTACGTTAAGGCGCTCAGGGTTAAAGCGCTTATCAAGCAGGCTTTTGACAGGGCTTTTGAGAAATATGACGTGATCCTGGGACCGGTGGCTCCTACCACGGCACTTCCCATAGGCGAATCTCTCAGTGATCCTATCAAGATGTACCTGGGAGACATTTATACCGTATCAGTAAACCTTGCCGGTCTGCCGGGTATCTGTCTGCCCTGCGGAAATGATCAGGCAGGGCTTCCCGTGGGACTTCAGCTTCTCGGCCAGACCTTTGCCGAGAAGAAGATCATTCGCGCAGCCTATGCGTTCGAGCAATCCGGGGAGGGTAAGTGATGAGCAAAGAATACGAAGTTACTATAGGACTTGAGGTCCATGTGGAATTGAATACTAAGACCAAGATATTCTGCGGATGCTCCACAGCCTTCGGCGGAGCGCCGAATACACACGTATGTCCCGTATGCTCAGGTATGCCGGGATCTCTTCCTGTGCTGAACAGGGCGGTGGTTGAGAAAGCTATAGCCGTTGGCCTTGCCACACATTGTGATATAACAAGGAACAGCAAATTCGACCGGAAGAATTATTTCTATCCGGACAATCCGCAGAACTATCAGATATCCCAGCTTTATTATCCTATCTGCCGCAACGGCTATGTGGCAATAAAGGATGCGGCTGGAGAGGAGAAGCATGTAAGGATCCATGAGATACATATGGAGGAGGATGCGGGTAAGCTCGTGCATGATGCCTTCACGGATGAGACCTATGTGGATTTCAACCGTTCGGGGGTACCTCTTATCGAGATAGTTTCCGAACCGGACATGTCTTCTGCGGAAGAGGTCATAGCATATCTTGAGGGACTCAGGGAAACCATACAGTATCTGGATGCTTCGGACTGCAAACTGAACGAGGGTTCCATGCGTGCGGATGTGAACCTCTCGATCCGCGAGAAGGGTTCTGATGTCCTCGGAACACGTACGGAGTCAAAGAACCTCAATTCCTTCAGGGCTATCCGCCGCTGCATCGAAAATGAGGTGAACCGCCAGATCGATCTGCTTGAATCCGGTGAAAAGGTAGTGCAGGAGACACGCCGCTGGGACGATGAAAAGGGCTATTCCTATCCCATGCGTTCCAAGGAGGATGCTCAGGATTACAGATATTTTCCGGATCCGGATCTGGTTCCGATACATGTATCGGAGGAGTGGATCGAGGAGATACGTTCAGCCCAGCCGGAAATGAGGGCGGAGAAGATAGAGAGATATAAGGAACAGTATCAGCTGCCTGAATATGATATAGACCAGATCACCGCAGAGAAACGTATGGCGGATCTGTTTGAGGGCGCTGTTGCAGCGGGCGCGGATCCGAAAAAGGCCTCCAACTGGCTGATGACCGAGACCATGCGTCTTATGAAGGAGACCGGTACCGATGCGACAAAACTTGCCTTCAGCGGAGAGAATCTTGCCGAACTTATCGCGCTTGTGGATGCAAAGGAGATCAACGGCGCGGTAGCAAAGGAAGTGTTCGAAAAGGCTGTCTTCTCTGATAACCTGAGTCCTGCTCAGTATGTTAAGGACCATGATCTTTCGACAAGGGCAGACGACGGTGTGCTTTCGGCGGTGGTTGAACAGGCCATAGCCGCGAATCCCAAGGCCGTTGAGGATATCAGGAACGGAAAGGGCAAGGCCATTGGCGCGATCGTCGGTTTTGTCATGAAGGAAATGAAGGGCAAATGTGATCCGGCCACTGTTAACCGCCTGATACAGGAGAAGCTGGGTTAGGCTGCAATACAGGGAAATTGGACTGATTTCATTCCGAAATGTAACATTTGTAACAAAAAGGGTTGCATTTGTAACAAAATTGTAATATATTGTCGTAGAGTAATTAAATGAGACGGGTAACTATTCACGTATAACATAAAAATGCTGCAGCCGCGTGCCTGCACGCCGGGCTGCAGGCATTTTTATGATTTCTGCGCAGAGATGAAGGCTCGTGATGTAAATGAAGGGTATGTGCATGGTTACTGAAAGAGTAGAAAACTGCCTTCGGGCGGTCTGCATGATGAGGATATGATAATGTCAAAAAAAGATGATACAACCAATTACGAAGACGACGAATACTACGAATATTATGAAGATGATGAAGGGTATTACGAGGATTCAGATGCTGAGCCGGAGGAAAATGAGCCTGTGAAGAAAAGCAAGAAGGGTAAAGTGTCTTCCAACGCAAAATGGGGGATAGCGCTTATCATAGAACTGATCGTGATCGTGCTTCTGATCATAGGGCTTGTCCGCTCATATGTACATAATAAATATCTGCTGCTGGACGTGCATGAGATCAAGGAAGAGGATCTTGCAATCAACGACGGACTGGATACCTCCTTACTTAAGGGGTATACCAATATCGCATTTTTCGGCGTTGATGCCAGAGATTCAAATATGAAATCCGGTACCCGCAGTGATGCGATAATCATTGCCAGCATTGACAATGATACCAAGAAGATCAAACTTGTGTCGGTATATCGTGACACTATCCTTGAGGTTCCGGATTCTGACGGAGCTTATACTGTAAAGGTCAATGCTGCGTACGCATACGGCGGCCCGGAGCTTGCCATCCAGACGCTGAATTCCAATCTTGACCTCAACATTTCCGAGTATATCACTGTCAACTGGGAAGGCCTGACCCGTGCGATAGATGCCATTGGAGGCGTTCAGGTAGGTGTGGAGGAAGATGAACTGGATATGCTTAATGCCTGCCTTGCCGAGCAGATCAGGGTTACCGGTATCTATTCGGAGGGCGTATATACTACGGGCAACCTTACATTGAACGGCGCGCAGGCCACGGCTTACTGCCGTATCAGAAGCACCGGAAGAGGCGATATCACACGTACGGAGAGACAGCGTGAGGTTATCTCATCCATGATCAGTAAGCTTAAGAAGAGTGATATCGGCACGATCGACAGCGTGATCGACCAGATATTCCCGTATATAAGCACAAGCATTACAGAGGATGAGATGTATGATCTTGCGTCCGGCCTGCTTTCATACAGTCTGGATGAGACTCTCGGATTCCCTGTGCGTTTCGGATATTTCAGTTCCGACAGCAAGGGCTCATGTATCGCTCCGAAGAATCTTGTTGAAAATGTAACGGCTCTGCAGAGATTCCTGTTTAATAATACCAGTTATACACCGACTCAGAATGTGCGCAGGATTTCGGACAAGCTGGTGGATGAGACAGGCTTTGGAAGTGAAGGAACGGTATATCTGCCGTCGGAGTCAACCGAAGAATGAACAAGTTACTAATTATGCATGCATCCGGTTTAAGGATGAAAGGACGGTTAGAATGATCAGTAATGCAATGATAGCCCAGTCCGGCGGCCCTACTGCCGCCATAAATGCAACTCTTGCGGGAGTGCTTAAGGGACTTATTGAGAGCGG
>ONWK01000175.1 GCA_900321505.1 uncultured Eubacteriales bacterium | reverse complement strand
TTTCCGGGATTGATCCTGATCTTATCCGCGCCGTGTTCTATGGCCCGGATGGCAAGCCTGTAATCAAAATGTATATCCGCAACGACGGGTATGCTTATCTCATTTTTAATGGCATCAAAAGCATCCGCAGCCTCTTCCGTATTAGCCGTACAGCGGATGATCTCACAGCCGGCCTTCTCCAGACGATGTATCTGCGCAACAGTAGCTGCCACGTCCGATGTTTCCGTATTTGTCATGGACTGGATCGCAATGGGATTACCGCCGCCGATAACCACCGATCCTATCTTTACCGCTTTCGTTTTTTCTCTGGGAAGCATATATTTCTCTCCCTTCGTAGTATCACTAAATTGCACAGAAAAACTGTATATATATCTGATGTGCTGACAGACGCAAAAGAGCAAAAGTACATTGTCTGCCTGAGGACCGGGTATCCATAGTTTTTATTTAAACAGCTTCGTAATGTCATTGAAGAACACAAATATCATCAGCAGCATCAACAGTGCAAACCCGACGAAATTCACGATCATTTCCTTATCCTTCGGTACCTTCTTTCTGGTTATCGCCTCGATCAGCAGGAAGAGTATCCGGCCTCCGTCCAGCGCGGGTATGGGCAGAAGATTCATAACACCCAGATTGGCACTGATAAGGACCATAAAGCTGATGATACTGAGGATCACATTCTTCATGCCTCCGGTCTCCTCAGCCTCATCTATCACATCGCTCATCATATTTCCGATGCCCACAGGCCCTGACAGATCCTTTACCGATGCTGCGCCGGTAAAAAGCATCTTCACCGAGGTTATCGCCGTCTTGATCTGGAACCGCACCTCTATCAGCGCATAATACAGCTCCTCGCCAAAATTCTTCGCCTCCCGTGGACTGCAGGTTATACCAAACATATAATTCTGATCCCTGGTCAGCTCTATCGTTTTGGTATAAAGCTCCCCATCGTGCAGATACGTGATCTCTATGGGTTCTGTAAGATCTGCGATCTGCCGGAAAAGCGTGATCTCCCTGAAAAGATATATCTTATCTCCGTTAATAGCTACTATCTCATCGCCCTTTTCAATTCCCGCAGCAGCCGCTGCCCCGTCAGGGTTGACATCCGTCATCACAGGCGGATCGATCAGGTAGAAATGTGCTGTTGCTATGGACAGCACCACTGCCAGAAGAACATTAAAGAGGGGGCCCGCCAGCATAATGGACAGTCTGGCGAGAACCGACTTTGACTCAAATGTACCCTCCGGGTTCTCGGTCTCCTCGCCGTCCATACCGGCCATGAGACAGTAACCTCCGATGGGCAGAAGCCGGACAGAATAAGTCGTCTCCTTCTTTCCGAACTTCATTATCGCAGGACCCATACCGATCGCGAATTCATTCACACGTACATGATTCAGTTTTGCAAAAAGGAAATGTCCGAACTCGTGAACAAACACGATAAGGCCAAACATTAAAATTATTGCAACGATTTTAAGCATGGATCGTTAGTTCCTTCCCAAATTCTACGGTTCTGTTATGAGATCATGATAAAATACTATCCGAACTTAGCCCTCAGTCTCTCCCCAACGGCCTTCTCCTCCGCAAGGATATCCTCTATCGAAGGATCATCTATCTTCTGCGCCGTATCCATGGCGTAGGCGATCCTGTCATATATATCCAGGAATCTTATCTTCTTCTTAAGGAAATCCGCTACCGCAAGTTCATTTGCCGCATTCAGCGCGGTAGGTATTATGCCTCCCTCGGCAGCTGCACGGTAGGCAAAGTCCAGTCCGAGAAATGTTTTTCTGTCCGGCTGTGCCAGCGTTATGGCTGAAAGCTTTGTAAAATCAAGCCTTTCCCCGGCAAGATATTTACGCTCCGGCCAGGTAAGCGCATACTGTATCGGCAGCTTCATATCCGGAGTTCCCAGCTGGGCTATGACCGCACCGTCTTCATATTCCACTGCGGAATGAATGATGCTCTGCGGCTGCACCAGGACCTCCACCTTTTCCGGCGGCACATCAAAAAGCCAGGTTGCCTCAATAACCTCAAGACCCTTATTCACCATGGTAGCGCTGTCTATGGTGATTTTCTGTCCCATGCTCCAGTTCGGATGCTTAAGCGCGTCCTCCAGAGTAACATTTTCCAGCTCCTCCCTGGTCCTTCCGCGGAAGGGTCCTCCCGATGCGGTAAGCAGGATACGTGAGATCCTGTTTCCCTTATTTCCCTGAAGCGACTGGAAGATGGCCGAATGCTCACTGTCCACGGGAAGGATCTTTACACCCTTTTCAGCTGCGGCCTTCATGACCAGATGTCCTGCGGTAACAAGGGTCTCCTTATTTGCAAGAGCTATATCCTTACCTGCTTCTATAGCCGCAAGCGTAGGCTGAACGCCTATCATTCCGACGATGGCAGTAACCGTAACATCGGCGGTCTCCCATGCGGCGGTCTTTATAAGGCCGTCCATTCCGTATCCCACCGGGATACCCAGATCCCTCGTAGCATCCCTCAGGCTTGCTGCATCCTCTTCGGAACCCACCGCAACAAAAGAAGGGTGGAACTCCCTCATCTGACGCTCCATCAGTTCGATGTTGCGTCCACAGGCCAGCGCCACCACTTCATATTCCTTATTTTCTCTCACTATTTCCAGGGTCTGGGTTCCTATGGAACCCGTAGACCCTATGATGGAGATACGTTTCATATATTATTCTCCTGTATAGCTTCTCCGGCCGCCACGCTACTCAGAATGAGATATGATGATCCCGGAGTCAAAAGGTTTTGTCCTCAGCTGATGATCCGCCGCACACACACTTTGTGTAAAATGTACTGCGTGAATATCACATTACACTCCGATAATATAGATCACCGCATAGTAAATGATGGGTGCCACAAAGATCATACTGTCGAAGCGGTCCATCACTCCACCGTGACCGGGGATAAGCTTTCCGTAATCCTTAATATCGTTATTTCTCTTGATGGCCGAAGCCGCAAGGTCGCCGATGACCGCCGGCACCGCACCTATCATGCCGATAAGTCCGAACCACAGCGG
>ONWK01000032.1 GCA_900321505.1 uncultured Eubacteriales bacterium | reverse complement strand
GACCGCCAGGCAGGCACCAAACTGTGCGAAGTTCGCCGCAGATGCTATTGGCATCCACGTATTTAGCCCGGCGGACGATAGCATGCCTGCTTCTATTACATTGTACATATGGTGTAGGCCCATGACGACGGTCAGTGGGTATAGGGCACCCATGATCATCGCACCCGGTCCGAACTGAACCAGCCATTTTGCTCCCTGAAGCACATAGTTTTCAAGACCGGCAAAGATCGGTCCGATGACTACAAATGTGAAAAGTGCTGTTAAAAATACGGTTGTGATAGGAACTACGAAGAGGTCGATCATTTCCGGTACGTGCTTATGCAGCCATTTTTCAAGCTTTGACATAACCCATATGGCAATGATGACCGGTATGACATGGCCCTGGTAGCCATGACGGGCTATGGAGCCTACCGTATAGCTTCCGATCTGAAGGTTACCGAAGAGATTCCATGTCGGGATTTCCCCTGTTGTTATTCCGAAGAAGCTGTTGATGGCTTCCTCACTACCTACGTTCCAGCCGTTCAACAGACTGGTGTGTACCATCATAAGACCGATAACTGCAGCCAAATATACATTTCCACCGAAGACTCTTGCCGCACTCACTGCTACGATAACCGGCAGGAATGCAAATGCGGTATTAGCTACCATATCCAGGAAGCCGTACCAGTCAGTTTCCGCGAAGTTCGGCCAAACCTTACCAAGAGCCTCGACAACACCCATCAAAAGACCGGATGCTACGATGGCTGGAAGGATCGGAACGAAAACGTCTCCAATAGACTTCAGCGCCCTCTTCCATGCGGGCTGCTGTGCAGCTGCCGCAGCCTTTACATCGTCCTTTGTTGCTGCGGACATTCCCGTAACTGCGAGGAATTCGTCATACACTTTATTAACGGTTCCGGTTCCGATGATGAGCTGAAGCTGTCCGTTGTTCTCGAACATGCCCTTTACACCATCTACATTCTCCAGGACAGCCTTGTTGATCTTCGCGTTATCCTTGATCACAAGACGAAGTCTGGTCGCACAGTGCGCCGCCTGAGCTACGTTTTCACGACCGCCTATATTGGCAACGATCTCCTCAGCGCACTTTCTGTAATCGAGTGCCATGTGGTGCCCTCCTCTCCTTTTTTGAAAATGTATTGTAATCGTTTACACTCATGTTACATTATACTCATTTTTTCAGAATCCGCAAGTATTTTTTTGCAATCAGAAAAAATCTCTTCAGTCAAGCCCCAGATCTGCAAATGCCTTTGACAGTCCGTCCTCTTCTACCCTGGGGCAGATCACGTCGGATACTTTCTTCAGAGCATCGGCACCGTTCTCCATACAGACGCTGGTTCCAACGGTCTCGATCATCTCCAGATCATTCATACTGTCTCCAAAGCCGTAAGTGTCCGAAATGGGCACACCGTAATGCTCTGCTATGAGCCTTACGCCCAGACCCTTGTCAAACTTGCGGTTCACCAGTTCTCCGTTCAGGCAGCTGTAAGCCTTTACTTCCTGGACCACGAAGCGGAAATCCTGCTCCAGTTCTCTCTTGCAGGAATCAAGCTGATCCATAGATGTGCACATTACTACCACCTTGTAGATGGGACGGTTATCATACTCACCCATGGGTCGGATCCCAAGATTTCCTGCCAGTGCTTTCCTCCAGCGCTCGATCTCACTGTTGCCCTCGCCCTGTCCGGACAGGAAGTCTCCCAGATTCTCATCGCCCCAGGATCCGTCTTTAGCCTCCACCGTACAGAAAACGCCGCTGTCATGCAGGGTACGGAGGGCTATTTCCCGCTGTGCATCTGTCATGGGGCAATCAAATAGCACCTCATCATCTGCAACAACATATCCTCCGCCGCAGCCCACATATCCGTCAAAGTTATATACAAGCAGGGGGCTCAGCATGTCCGGATTCCGGCCGGTGCAGAGGAACACCTTATTTCCCTTTGCCTGGGCCGCCCTGATGGCCGTAAGTGCGCTGTCAGGCGGAACATTTTCACCGGGTACGGTAAGTGTCCCGTCTATGTCAATAAAGATCAGTTTCATGTATCAGATCGACCCCCTTTCTAAGATAGAATAACCCAACTTGATCCGATCGATGGCATGGGTCACATCCGGCTCGTCGATCAGCCTGAGCAGCAGGGTTCCTGCCACATTTCCACACTCCTCATAAAAGAGTTCCACAGTGGTCAGTGTCGGATTCGTGATCATATCTGCCCAGCTGTCACCCACACCGGTAATACCGATGTCCTTCGGTATCTTCTTCCCTGCATCCTTCAGTGCCCGGAGCACCCCATGTGCGATATGGTCCGAAGCACAGATCACTCCGTCCGCCTGCGGATATTTTTTCAGCAGCTCCTGCCCTGCGATATAGCCGCCTTCTGCTGAGTAATCGGATATGATACAGGGCACATCCTCCGGGTCAACGCCTGCCTCGCGGAAGGCTTTCAGAACCCCCTTCTTACGGGCCTTGCCTGTCGCCGGATCTGATTCATCCACACCGATAAATACCACGTTTTTACGTTTTGCCAGCACCCTCTTCGCCATATCATACATGGCAGTTTCATCATCATGATAGACACAGGGCACATTCTTGAAATTCTGTCCGGTGACTACAATGGGGATTGTACAGTCCGCAATGGTCTCCCGCAGCATGGGGGTCATGGATGTTCCCATGAGGACTATACCCTCAAGTCTGCCCTGCTGCATGGAATTGATGAACTGAACTTCCTTCTCCCTCTTGCCAAATGTACAGCACAGGATGATATTGTATCCCCGCTCATCCAGCTTCTCCATAAGTCCAGACAACACTCGTGACATGGAATGGGACTGGATACGCGGAATGATCACGCCGATCTGTCCGCTGCGGCCCGTGCGCATGGTCTTTGCCATTACATTCGGCATATAGGCATTCTTTTCAACTACCTTCTTGATTCTTTTTCTTTTATCCTCGCTAAGGGAACCACCATTGAAGTACCTGCTAACTGCAGCGGTAGAAACCTCAGCAAGCTCCGCTACCTCTTTGATCGTCATACTGTTTCCTGCCTCCTTAACAATAATTATCCCTGTTTGCCGGTCGGTCACAACAACTATGCTGTTTTTCAGGACTTTAGCCGAAACGCATGATAGGGTAACCTAAATTTTAGCCAGTAACCATACAAAGTCCTGAGCAGGTATACCCACGGCCTTTGCTTCCCGGGGCTTCCCTGTCAACAGATCTTTATAATCTCCTTCTTCATTTATCCACGCGGTCTCATCCTGATCGCTGAAATTAAAGAGTGCGATCAGCTTCTCTCCCCGGTAATACCGCCCGATACCCAGGATATGATCATTCCAGGTCTCCAGAACCCAGGTGTCTGCTGCATTTTCAAATACTCTGTGCTTCGCCCGGAGCTGGGTCAGCTTCCGTATACCGGTAAAGATCCTGTACTCCCGTGTTCCCTTCTTGGTACGATTTTCCACAGACTTCCAGTCAAGCGCTCCGCGGTGCAGATATCTGCTGTCCTCCGCCTTATCCGGATCCTCATGGTAACTGTAATCGTTCCGCTGACCGATCTCGTCTCCACTGTACAGAACAGGAATACCGCTCTGTGTCATCAGAAATGCATGAAGCATCAGATCCAAACGGATAGCCCGGTCAAGCTTATCCGAATTCTGCTCATATTCTGCGGCCTCGATACCGGACAGCGATGCTGTGGTTCCGCATAGCCGGGCATCTCCCAGCCTCGGATCATCATTATAGAGTTCACCTCTTGCATCGCTTCCGTACCAGGCCCCCTTCAGATAATCATTCAGATATTTTTTATGCGCCACCTCTTCAGTGCCGAATATTTTAAGATAATCATAGTCCAGACCCCAGCCGATATCATCATGGCACCGGAGATAGTTCAGGAACACATATTCCTTAGGCAATGCAAATACCGTTCCCAGCTGGTGCTTTATCAGACGTACGTCCCGGGTTGCCACGGTGTGCCATGTACTTGCCATTGTAGTAACATTGTACAGCATGTGGCACTCCGGTTTTTCCACGGTTCCGAAATATGGTACCACCTTGGAGGGTTCCATGACCACCTCTCCCAGAAGCAGCGTTCCCGGACATACCACCTCTGCTGCGATCCGCATGATCCGTACCAGGGTATGTACCTCCGGAAGATTCCTGCAATTGGTCCCCAGTGTCTTCCAGATATACGGAACCGCATCCAGGCGGATGATATCCACTCCCTGATTGCAAAGGAACAGCATATTTGCTGTCATATCATTAAATACCGTGGGATTCCGATAGTTAAGATCCCACTGATAGGGATAGAAGGAGGTCATGACCACCTTTCCCGCCTCACCGCACCAGGTGAAATTTCCCGGAGCGGTTGTTGGAAATACCTGAGGTACCGTCTTCTCATATTCATTGGGAATATCCCAGTTATCAAAGAAGAAATAACGATCCTGAAATTCCTTTTCACCTGCCCGCGCACGTCTGGCCCACTCATGATCTTCACTGGTATGATTCATGACAAAATCAAGGCATACGGAGATACCCCTGGCATGACAGCTCTCGGCCAGTGCCGCCAGATCCTCCATGGTTCCCAGAGCCGGCTCCACCGTCCGGAAATCCGACACTGCATATCCGCCGTCAGAACGCCCTTTCGGGCTGGCCAGCAGCGGCATCAGGTGCAGATAATTCACTCCGCATTCCTCAATATAGTCCAGATGGGACTGCACTCCCTTCAGGTTGCCGGCAAAGGCATTGGTATACATGAGCATACCCAGCATCTCATTTCCTGAGAACCACTCCGGCATGGCCTCCCGGCCAAGATCCCACTTTTTAAGCTCTGAGCTTCTGTCCTTAAAGCTCCTGTAGAGCATCTCACAGAAATACTGAAATGCCTGCATGTCATTGTCATACAGCTCAGCATACAGCCATTTCAGCTCATAATATCTGGGTGTGATCCGATCCCGGAAGGTCTTCTCCCAGCGCTTCTTCTTCATCCAGTCCGCCGTATTTAAGTTTTCCTTCACGTCAGTCATCTGACCATATCCCCTTTCCGTCATATCGGTCATATCCGAAATCTCCGGATATGACCGACTTATAGTATTATTCTGTATCAGGCTTACTGACCTTTTTTGCATCATGGTCTGTTTTCAGCCTGGGCTTTCTACTTTCCGGCCTTGTATGCCGACACATCCGTCTCACGTACGATCTTACGGATAGGAAGGATACGTCCCGGAGAAACTGACAGTTCGTCAAATCCCATGGCCAGGAACTCCTTGGTCAGGGACAGGTCCGCACCAAGCTCACCGCAGATGCCGGCCCATTTGCCATACTTATGTGCCGCATCCACCACCATTTTAAGCATCTTAAGGATGGCAGGATGGTGGGAATCATAGAACTTATCCAGAGACTGATTCTGACGGTCGATGGCAAGGGTATACTGGGTCAGATCATTGGTTCCTATACTGAAGAAATCCACTTCCTTCGCCAGCTCTTCAGCCATGATGACTGATGCCGGTGTCTCGATCATGATACCTGTCTCAATGTTCTTATCATAGGCGATGCCCTCGTCGTCAAGCTCTGCCTTAACCTCCGCCAGGATGCCCTGGATCTCCTTTACCTCGTCTACGGAGATGATCATGGGGAACATGATGGATACTTTGCCGAAGGCAGATGCCCGCAGGATCGCACGCAGCTGGGTCTTAAAGACCTCGGGACGTGTCAGGCAGATGCGGATTGCCCGAAGACCCATGGCCGGATTCTCCTCTGCTGGAAGCTGGAAATAATCCGCCTGCTTGTCTGCACCGATATCCAGAGTACGGATGATCACCTTCTTGCCTGCCAGGGTTTCCGCTACCTGTTTATAGATGGCAAACTGCTCATCCTCTGTGGGATAATCGGAGGAACCGAGATAGATGAATTCCGAACGGAAGAGGCCGATACCGCCTGCATCGTTCTTCACCACCAGACCCAGATCCTTGGTGTTTCCGATATTTGCATAGAGATTGATCTTCTGACCGTCAAGCGTGACATTTTCCTTGCCCTTCAGTTCCTCCAGAAGAGCCTTCTTCTCCAACTCTGTCTGCAGCAGCTTCTGCTTCTCCGCAAGCACCTCAGGCGTAGGTTCCACATAGACCTTGCCTTCGAATCCATCAACTACTGCTTCCTTGCCGTCAACCTCATCGGTGAGCGGAATGGGACAGGTGATAACTGCCGGAATATTCATGGTCTTCGCCAGTATGGAGGTATGGGAATTAGCGGAACCGTGTACCGTGACGAAGGACAGAATCTTATCCTTATCCATCTGTACCGTTTCGGACGGGGCCAGATCATCTGCCACCACGATCACAGGTTCTTCGGAATCGATACCCTCGCCGCCGTTACCCTGAAGGATACGTACGATGCGCTCGGAGATATCCTTAATATCCGCTGCTCTTCCCCGGAAATACTCATCTTCCATCTCTTCAAACATCTTCTTGAAGTTGTCTCCGGTTTCAGCCACTGCATACTCAGCGTTTACCTCCTGGGTACGGATAATGCTCTCAACCGATTCCACAAAGTCATCATCATCAACCATCATCTGATGTGCTTCAAAGATCTCCGCCGAAGCCTCACCCACTTCCTTCACTGCCTTCTCATACAGTGCCTGAAGCTGGGCAACCGCTTCTTCCCGGGCGGAAGTATACCGGGCAATCTCGGCCTCCACATCTTCAACCTTCTCACGTTTTACCGTCTCTTCATTCTTCTTATAGACGGACAACTTTCCTATGGCAATCCCTTCAAATACAGCTTTTCCCTCATAAACTATCATGTACGCTCCTCCTTATGCTCCTTGATCCGCCTTTTCTCTTTCCTGAAATAACTGACTAACCACGTTTTGCGAATAAAGTGTAAATTCATTGTAATCGTTTACATTCATCATTATAAAAGAAGCGCCTGCAATTTGCAAGCACTTCTTTAGTAATATTCATATTTGATAAAATGTGGTAAAACCTGATCCCGTCGCCGGTCAGATATTATACCGGATAATACCCTATTACCATTCTCTTCTCGAATTCTTCCACCGGCAGAGGACGGTCAAAATAGAAGCCCTGAGCATAGAAGCAATGGTTGCTTCTCAGGATCTCCAGCTGCTTCTCCGTTTCCACACCCTCCACGATACATTCAATGCCCAGTGCGTTTACCATGGAAATGACATGATGAAACATAATGCTGTTAACACTGTCGGAATCATCATCCTCAGACGGCAGTATGCTCCTGTCCACCTTAAGCACATTCCAGGGAAGAACACGGATCAGATTCAGTGAAGAGTAACCGATACCAAAATCATCCACGGATGCGAAGATACCTGCGCTCTGAAGACCGGTAACAACACGTTTAAGATCGCTGAAGGCCACGTCCGTCGTTGTCTCCGTAAGCTCGATCTCAATGCAGCTATGCGGTACATTATGCCTGTCGATTATCTTCAGCAGCTGCTCCAGAAGATTCTGGTTCAGCATATGCTTCCGGGACAGATTGACTGAGATCCGTACAACCTTCTTCCCTTCATCGATCCAGCGGCGGATATCCCGGCATACATGCTCCAGCATATAAAAATCAAGCCTGCAGATATCATCCGTTTCCTCCAGCATGGGAATAAAAGCGCCGGGACTTACCATTTCACCATCATGGAACCAGCGGCAGAGGGCTTCCGCACCGATTAGTCTGCCTGTTTCGGTATGGACCTTCGGCTGGTAGTAAACCTTGAACTCTTCCTTTGCCAGTGCCTCAGGAAAGAGGCTCTGCACCTTCTTGCTGTTGTCTCTGGCAGAGATCAGTGAATCATCAAAGAAAACAACCCTGTCCTTACCGCCGTTCTTTGCCACGTTGTAGGCTGCGGTGATGGATTCCATTATGCTGTGAGGATTATGGAATTTCCCATCCTTCGGGATACGTAATACGCCAATACTTGTGCCGACATTTACCGTTTTCCCGTCATTTATATCATATACCACCGGAGTATTAGTAAGATAGGCGAAAACATTTCCCATCTTCTCCCTGCCGAACAGTGCCACAAAATTGTCTCCGCCCAGCCTGCAGACAGTTCCGTTCTCTCCCACTATCTTTAACAGACCGTCAAAGTGATTTTTCATCACCAGGTCGCCGGCCTTCCTTCCCAGGGTCTGATTCACCTGCGAGAAATGAAGCAGATTATACATGACCGCTACCATATCACCCAGCTCATTTTTTCTGGAAACAATCTGCTTGAAATAATATCTGTGGTTCAAATATCCGTCATCATCATAGTAGGCCAGCTGATATACCACATTCTTAAGACGGTTCCTGCTGACATAGCTCAGAGTGGTGCGAACTACCAGCTCCACCCGCCAGTATTCCTCTTCTGTCAGCGGTTCCTCATCCGGTGACATATAGATCGTCATCGATGCAATGGACATCACGCTGGTCACAACCCGGAGAGACATGATCTCCTTCCCCTCTATACCGGTATCAAAACAACATAAGGTTTCTCCGCCGCCGGACATTTCTTCCTGAGGATTCATATAGACCCGTGTCACACCCTTGGACAAACGGAACATGGTGGAGATCTCGATCAGAAGGTTTTCGATCGCAGCCACATGGGCGTCCACATTTCCGGATACATCCGTCATCTCTGACACCAGCTTTACATACAGCTCATAAAACTTCATGGTCCTGTCATCCGTAGAAAGATTGAGAAGCTGTTTTTCATCTGAACTCTTACGCAGACGTCCCCTAAGAGAATTCTTATTTACCGTCATGGCTTTGGTCGCACGTTCATATACGTCCTGCACCCGGAGATCCTTCCCCTTTTCGTACTCCACCATTCCAAAAGCCACTGTTATCTGTCCGTTTTCCCGATGAATAGTCTGCAGATCCGCCAGCTCGATCATGAGCTTTTTCCTGTTTTCGTAATCTTCATTTTCCAGAATGATTGCGAATTCATCTCCTCCGATCCGGCAGATCTCGCTTTTCCGGAAGACACCTCCCAACATCTTCGCGGCCTCTACGATGTACTGATCCCCCACCTTATGGCCCTGGGAATCATTAACCTTTTTAAGCCCGTTGATATCACACAGAACCACCGCAAAGGATATGTCATTCCCCTTGCCGATCTCGTTATCCAGCTCCATTTCCCTTTGGAAGAAGAAACGCTTATTCTGCAAACCTGTAAGCGCATCGCGATTTGCCATATTCATGGCATTTCCCATCGCATCATCAAAGGCCAGTTCCCTGCGGCGTGCCTGGTCCACATTTACCACTGCGATAATGATATGTCCCGAATCCTCATGCGGGCGCACGATGGAAAGCGCATAATATCTGGGAGCTCCGTCGACCAGGATCCTGAAATTCCAGAACACTCTGCCTCTGTCCTTCAGGTTGTTCAACAGATTCTCCTTCTTCATGGCCTCCGACATCATGGGAATATCATCCGGAAAAACCGTCTTCTTCAGCTCCTGCTGGACATCCGAAAAGAAATCCCTATCCCGCAGACCTCCATCCTCCAGCCCGTTTTCCTTGCCTGCCCGGTACAGATAGTACTCATGGGTGTCAAGATCAACGCGGTAGATCATATCATATCTCTGGGCCAGCGCCGCAGCAATTTCTATGAAATGCCGGTTTTCAACTGACAGAACCTCATCATTGCGTATCTGGGAATCAATATTACGAACGGCGATCACTACATGGTCACTGTCGTTCTGTTGTCTGATAATAAACATACACAGATACTGGATACTTCCATCCATGATCTGCCGGTAGATCAGAGAGAAGTTCCCGGTCTCCTTCAGCTTAGCCAGAAGATTCCCCCGATCCAGTTCATAGCGCAGCATATCACGATCGTCTGTGAAAATGTGCTCTTCAATATCCGTCTGCAGCTTTCCGAAGAAATCTTTACTGACACTGTCAAAGCCCATTTCCGACTGTTCCTCATTTGCATAATACTCTGTGTAGTCTCCATTCTCTACATTGATGTAATAGATTGCCTCAAACATGCTGCCAAGAGACCTTGCGATCTCACCGAAGGCCACATACTCCATGTCCTCCTTCATCTCACTACGGGTCTGTTCATCCACATTCTGCACGCCGATGATGATATCTGCCCCGTTATTCCGGATTGTTTTCAGAAAGTAATATACGGGCTGGTTATTGATGTTCATCCGATAACGGAGATCAAAGGACTTTCCTTTTTCCAGCGTCTCCATCATCCTTTCTTTCCGCAGAGCGCGGAGGAAACGATTCTGATCCTCCGGCCATACCAGCTCGCGGCAGTTAGAAATAAGATTCTTAAAGAAATCGTCGCCGGAGGAGCGTACCTTCAGTTCCCTGTCCGCGCCTTCGGAAGTATATTCCACATAACTGTCATCTTTCGAGTTGATCACATATATGCTTTCATAATCATCTGCCAGGGCAAGTGCCAGATCGGAAAATGTTGTTTGTCTGTCCGCCATAATGTACCCCCTGTCTTCTCCTGTTTTTGTCCCGGAAAAACACAATATACCTATTATATTTTAACATGTATTGAAATCTTATTCAATATTTCAGATTAATATTAAACAATCACATAAATTATTTATATCACGCTAAAAATGAGCAGCCACTTTCGTGACTGCCCATTACATGAGCTGGTATAGCTTAT
>ONWK01000178.1 GCA_900321505.1 uncultured Eubacteriales bacterium | reverse complement strand
CTTCAGATAGGTTACGTCGCCGTTTGAGAGAACCTTGTAATAAGCTGTGCCTGATTTGAAGATTCGATTGCGTGTAAAAGCCGCGACCTCTTCATCGTACAGAAGAAGGGTTTTCTTTTTTACGAGAGCGAGCTGGGCGTCGGTCATCCCCTTTCGAATTTTAGTCGCCTCATCCAGCAGTCCTTTCTCTGTTCCCGCCTTTGCTCCCGGAACTGAATTGACAGCTTTTGTGAAGCGTTCTGCGACAGCCGCATCAGCCTTTGCCTGTTCTTCAAGTTCTTTTTGTTTTTCTTCAAGTTCTTCTATCTTTGCTTCTGCATCTGCCAGCTTTTCCAGGATTCCCTTCGGTACGAGTACCTTCTGATCTTCGGTCAGGCCATCATAAGCCGTTCTTGCAGCTTCCACAGTTACTTTATCATCCAGAGATACATTCTCCGGAATCTTATTGACCGCCTCAACAGCTTTATCCGCTGCAGCCTGGTCGGCAGCTGCCCTTTCTGCTGCTTCGGCTTCCGCCTTTTCAGATGCAGCGACCTCTTCTATAGCCTTATCCAGCTTTTCCTTCGCTGCTGCAACGTCGCTCTGCTTCTTCTGTTCGTTATTTAATTTCTCATAATCTGCCTGGATCGCATCCACCAGTTCCCTGTCTTTCCACGTGGGTGTTGCCGGTATACTCTCCACTTCCTCCAGGAAATACTTAACGGCTTCATCAACCGGTGGCACTTCTTCCTTTACATATCTGGCCTCCAGCGTTTTGCTGCTGCTAATCGTGAATGTATATACCCTGTCAGATGATTCCTTCTTTCCTGTGGATGTCTTGTACCATCCGTTGAAATCATATCCTTCAGTTGGAGCAGCTGCAGTAATGGTGAAGCTAATCGTTGTTGTGTATCCCTTCGTTATGTTCTTATTGCAAGTTGGGGCTGCAGATGCTCCTTCGCCTGCATTAAGTGACAGGTAGAAATAGGATGTCCCGCCACCGCTGCTGCCTCCGGAGCTTTGTCCGTAAGTATTTACTCGAATTTCCTGAAGAACATCCACATTCACAGTACCGGACGGACTTATGCCGATTGAGTATCCTTTCTCCGCCTCAGCTTTTACAATAACATCCTGTCCCGCTGGTAAATCAATGCTTGTCCTTCCTATAAGATCATATGTTGTTAAAGACCCAACAACACTGACTGTAGCGGACTTAACATTTTTGCCTAATGAGACCGGGATGGTTGCCTTACTGCTTCCTGTCAAATCAAACGTACTGAATTTGCTTAATGTGATTGGAAGATAGAGTTTGCTGTTTTCTCCTTCGCCTTCTCTCATCACTGTAATATAGTGAATATCCTTAGCACTATTAACATTATCCTGAATCCGTGAAGTTTATATTCCCAAGAATACAGACTTTCCAGTAAATATGAGCTTCATCGGAATTCCTTCAACTTGTTTCTGCTTCACCCATTGGGTGCTCAAAATATATGATAAATGCTCGGTTTTCTAAGCTATACCTGATATAATTAATGCGGGAAATCCAAGGCTTAGGAGCATATCATCATGAATAAGAATAAAAAGATTGTCGTAGAGTTTACTAACGAACGAATTATTCCAGCCAGCGGTCTTGCTGTGGTCGGAGCCATTCTTGGGAAGAGTGACTTTGTAAAGAAGCTTAACCGCATGGATGTCACTAAAAATCGTTCCCAACATCAGATCAAGAATGGGGATATCCTTCTCACATACATCGGTCAGTTGTGCATGGGAAAGCCGGACTTCCATTCTGTCTGTGAATTCTCCGACGATCCTGAGTTTTATAAGCTCGCCCTTGGGATTACACGGGCAATCCCTTCAGAAGAAACCCTTCGTCAAAGAATGGATGACATTGGTGCATCCCTTCGCAAAGAGATCCTTGCTGCAAACATTGACATGCTTAAGGCCAATGGGATCGTTCCTTCCAGAATGCCAAACGGGTACGTTCCTGTTGATATAGATGTAACACCATTCGATAACTCAAAGTCGAATAAGCAGGGTGTCTCCCGCACTTATAAAGGCTATGATGGCTATGCTCCCATCATGGCTTATATCGGAACGGAAGGTTATCTGATCAATTGTGAACTGCGCGAAGGTAAGCAGCATTGTCAGAATGGGACTCCCGCTTTCCTGAGGGAGACGCTTGCTCTTTGCCGTCAGCTGACAGATGCACCATTATTGATCCGCCTGGATTCCGGCAATGATTCGGCTGAAAACATTGGGATCCTTCTGGAGCACGGCTGCTATTTCATCATTAAACGAAATCTTCGTCGGGAAAGCCAGGACGAATGGCTTGATGACGCAAAACAGCACTGTCAGAACATCTCTGTGCCAAGAGATGGGAAAACAGTCTACATCGGCAGCACATGGAAAGATGTTACCTATACTGGTTCTGATCACCAGGAATACACGCTTGGTATCCGTGCAGGGTATGAGATCATTGAAAGATCCATCGATAAATACGGCCAGTTTCTAATGCCGTCCGATATTGAGATCAACACCTGGTGGACCAATCTTGGCCTGTCTGATTCAGATATCATCAATCTTTATCATGCACATGGTGAGTGTGAGCAGTTCCATAGCGAAATCAAAACCGATATGGATGTTGAACGCCTCCCATCTGGTAAGTTCGATACAAATGAGCTTGTACTGGAGTTGACTATTCTGGCTTACAACATCCTGAGGATGATCGGTCAGGAATCTCTTGGGAAGAAAGATACTCCCATGAAGCATAACGTGCGCAGACGCAGGTTACGAACCGTTATCAGTAATCTCGTTATGATGGCCAGTCATGTGACCGGGCATGCCCGCAGGATCATGATCGGCCTTGGGCAAAGCAACGTGTGGCGATTTGCATTCAGCCGAATATATACTGCATTTGCTGACTTTAGTTTGTAGACTGTTATCATAACAAACATCAACGCAGGTGGTTTATTAAGTACACCTTAAAATCGGGAACATCTTTGTCAATCAGGCTGACGGCCGTGCCAAATGAACCATAGAACTATAGCGCAGTTTCTTTTCCGTGAATCGGACAAAATGATCAGCTTGTTATATAGAGCTGATTTTATAAAAACCCAAACTTCACGGATTCAGGTTATAGTTAATAAGAGTTCAAATAGATAATCATCATTACTTTTTATATTTCTATCATGTTGAGTGTTTTCATCAGCACATATATATGGTCGAGTTAAGGCATCAAGAACCATTTTTATGTGATCATTGTAATTCGATATTTCTTCAATTGTCTCATTTCGTAATCCAATTATATCGGCTACAGTACCAATTTCTCTACGGAAGGCTCTCTGTTCTGTCATGAAATAGTCAATGTCACAGTCAAAGAAATTACATATCTTCAT
>ONWK01000106.1 GCA_900321505.1 uncultured Eubacteriales bacterium | reverse complement strand
GGAGATCGTTGAAGCGCAGCTTTATAATATGGTGCAGCGTTCCCATGGCCAGGTAAAGAATATCAAAGTGGAAAAACCGCTGGGAGCAGCTTCCGTGGGACAGACATTTCTCTGTAAGATCACCCGGGCGGACGGAAAAGTTGAAGAAGCAGCCATCAAGCTTCTGAAGCCTGATGTTACAAACCGGATGATGCGAGAGAAGGCACTGATGATCCGGTGTGCAAGAGAGGCGGACATACAGTCCAGACGGAACGAAAATATTAAAAGAGCCGCTGAGCATAAGAAACTCCTTCCGGAGATCGGAGAGCGGGACAAAGGCGGTATGCAGGCAACCTACGAGGGGCAGCTGGAAAGGATACAGGAGGAGCTGGATCTCACCATCGAGGCACGCAATGTCGAACTCGGAAAGATCTACAATAAGGCAAAGGATGAGAAGGAAAAGAAGGTTTCCTCCATGAAGCTCAACACGGTGATCGCTCCCACCACCACATCCATGGTCCTGGAGAAAGCCCCCGGGGAAACCATAGATAGTCTGCTGGAACGCATAAAGACAGAAACACAGCGCCTGAAGGATCTCTATAAACGAAGGATCCTTCCCGGCATGTCGGAGGAAACCAAGCAGGATATCGAACGGAAGATAAAAAACGGGCAGGAATACTATTCCAGCGCGGTTCAGATGTCCATGGATCAGGATATTGATATGGAGTCGGAGGAGTATGCCCAGCTGCAGCCGGCCAGGATAGAGGAGAAGCTGACATCACTTCTTGCGGAATTAAAAAAGAAAAAGTCATATCTGGATACATTTGCCAAGAAATGGACTGAGGAAGGTCTCTTCAGGGAAGGCTTCTACCATGGCGATCCTCATGACGGAAATATCATGGTCAGTGATGAGGGGCTGACAGTCATTGATTTCGGTAACTGCACGAGTCTAAGTGAGGAGCAGCAGGGACATGTGACCCGTATGATGGCAGCCGCAACGACGGGAAATATGGAACTATTCCGGTCAGGGCTGCATGCGCTCCTGAAACCGGAATTTGAAACACTGTATCAGGAAAAGAGAGATGAACTGGGAAAGGCCATCAGGAGTGTCTTTAAAATGGGAGACCAGAGATCCGCAGGAGCGCGTATCATGGTGGCCCTGATGAAGGCACAGGAGCTTGGTCTTGAGGTTCCTTCCGCAGTTTACAATTTCTCTCAGGGACAGATCAGGCTTCAGAACACGCTTGCCAATATGAATACCCAGATCGATGAGACCGAGAGCGTCATCGGTAAGTATACCGAAATGCTGGTAGAAAGCGTGGATTTTGACTTTACGGAAAGCGTCCGGGGTAAAGCAGTTGAAGTCTGCCGGGGAAGGGATGAATTTCCGGCGGATGAGTATCACAGAAGTAAGGCCAGAGGTTACTACAAGCAGCTGGTCATCTTTGAGAATGATCCGGCTTTTATCAGCAGACTGGCGGAGGAACATTATGACGACTTTGAGAGAAGCTTTATCAATCCTCTTAAGTCCCAGGCTTCTGCGAAGGATGAGATAATTGATGATATCCATAATATCATAGAGACCAGAAAGACCATGGATCCGGAAGTAGCCGAAGTTCAGAGATGGGACCTGATGATGCAGACGAGATTTGAAAAGGTCGGGGATATCGTTGATGCAGAATTAAGAGAAGCTTTCCGGATAAAACTGGAAAAAAATGATCTTTCCGAAGAGTGGATCGAAGGCTTTATTCATGAGGTCGAACAGAGGATAAAAATGATTGATGAGGCCGTGGATTATTTCGACGGCATAAATGCTTTCCGTGATGCTGTGAAGGAAAATCATAAAGGAGAGTTTAATCCGGACGAAGATGAAAAGGCCGTTCTGCGGGATAGCTGCGAAAACTTTGCAAAGGTTTATACGCCGCTTCATATAAAGATAGCGGAGGGAAATGATCTTTTTGATAAAACATTCAGGAAATTTACGAATCCGGTAACGGTGAAGGAAACCCGCCGGATGATCGATGGCTTCTTTAAGGTATATCCCGAAGGCAAAGAGGAATTCATGGAAGCATACCTGGAATTCATGAAGGCTAAGGAAGACAGGCTTGAAGAAACGGATGAGGCAAAATATCTTGAGCTGAGAAAGAACCTCAAGAAGGTATATCATGAGGTAATGATCAAAAGGATCCGTGAGAAGGAAAGCGAAGAGTCAGCCGTTTCGGAAGGTGAAAAAACGGACTTCCTTGATATCATGGGAGATGTTCTGGGCAAGGAGGTTACTACCCTTGTAGACAGGATGGGAATCTTACGTTCAATATCAATGAAGCGGAAGCTGAAAAAGCAGAGAAAGGAACAGGTAGAACTGGGAATAATAAAGGACTGATCATAAGGGAGTAATGCCTATATGAAACTATTGGAATTAAATCAGAAGCAGCTGCCTTATTTCAAAGGTTTTGACATCTTTGGCCTGATAGAAAGAAAAAAGACAAAACCGGATCTTATGCTGGGAGCAGTTTATGAAGGGGAAGAGGGAAAAGAAGCGGCAGGTCTTCTCCTGGGCCGCTCCGGTAAGGAAAGCATTGATCTGGAATGGGTTTTTGTGGATCCGCAGCTTCGGGGAAAGAGTGTTGGCGAGCAGCTGATCACATTTGTATTTCAGCTTGCCGAGAAGGCAGGGAAAAAACTGGTTCATGTTTCTTTACCGAGAAAGGAGTTCGGTTACAAAACTCTGTGCCGGAATGACAGGAGCTTCCTTCGGAATCATGGGTTCCATGATACGGATGAAGGAGAAATGATCGCAGAGGTTTCCGAATTTAAGAAGCTGACGGAGGAGCCGGATACACAGTATTATGATGATGCCGAAATGCAGGAGCTTCTCCTTTCGGATGATGCTGAGGAGGAACCGGAGGAAGAAAGAGACTATGATTCAGCTGATTATTTTAAGGAGATGCATAAGCCCTGGGATGTGAGAAAGGCAGGTCTGAAGGAGTTTTCAATGCTCCCGAATCTGTCAAAATTCCTGAAATCGGTATTGGATGGAAAGAAGGCTCTTCCTGTCGGAAGCATCGGGGAATTAACAGTTGCCCGCTTCCGTGAGGGTATCGAGCTCTGTGAAAAGAAAGGGCATACAGGGTATCTGAAGAGTCTTACGGAAACTCCGATGGATTATTATGATCTGGACATTTCATCCTATACACTTTCGGGGAATCTGGTAAGCGGCTTCATGCTGTTCCATTATAACGCAAATGAAAGGAAACTGATACTGGAGCTCCTCTTTTCGTCTGATAAGGAGAACCAAAGAAGCCTGGCGGAGATGATGCGTTACTCTTTTTTGGCCGCGAATAAAAAGTATCCGCCGGATACGATGCTGGTCATGCCCTACGAGAAGGATGTACATTTGCCATTTATAAATAAACTGTTCGGCGAGTAGGAAGGATCAGTCGAAGTAAAGGAATTATCAAAGGATCATCAATGATATGGGATGATCGGATTGGATAGTGGAGGTAAATAGTATTATGGGTGATCTTCCGGGTGAAGAAATACAGCAGCAGATGGGACAGCCGATACAGCAGCAGAGTGTGCAGCAGGAAATCAATAATCTCAACATACAGACCGACGCACTTGCCCTTCAGCAGGAGCAGCAGTCTGTTCAACAGGGCCAGTCTGCCCTTAGAGAGGAGCGGCAGGCTTCGGATGCAGTGGCCGATATTCATGCGAAGGAAGGAGATCTTCTATACAACTTTCTGAAGTACGGAAAGGCTGTTTCAAAGCTTGACCTTGCCTTAGAGGAAGAAGGCTACGATGCAGCGCTGGAGACTGCAAAAAAGGATAATTCTGCCTTTGTACAGCTTCGGGCAGCAGTAAATCGCGTGAAGGAGCTGTATGCAGCAGCTTTAAGGGAGGAGCAGATCGATCCGGGAGATGCACTGGCTGCGGTAATGCGCCTTGGGGAAACTGCAACCGGGTACTATGATCTTCACAGAGGTACCAGGCTTACAGGAAAAGGCAAGTCAAGGAAGGGTTCTGCGGTAAAGCTGAATGAGCTTTCAAATGAATTTTACCACGCCATGGCGGGAAAACTGAATCTTGAAAAACGCGGAGAGGATGAAGAAGTTCCCGCAAAAGATAAAGCAATCTATGCCAGTTCATATGAAAGCACCAGAAAGCATACAAAACGTCTTACACTGCTTGTAATGAGTTATAAAAAATGGGCAAAGCATTTTGCCTTCCAGGAAGGAAGAGAGAGGGAGAAGATCAAGGATAAGCTTGCTCTCTTCGGTCCATTTGAAGAAGATATAAAGGCTTACGAGGAGGGACATAAGCATCTGGGAAAGGAATACGATCCTGAGATCAAAGCCGTGATCGACCTTTGGCATGAATATAAACTAAGGGACAGGGTTCTTGAGCATTTTGAGAAGGACGAGAAGCTGAAGGGAAAGATGAAGGATTCTCTTCAGGATATGATCAGGGATCATGCTGATACTTATGGGGAAAGGGAGAAGGAAGTAAAATTACCTGAAAAGGAGACAGATCAGAACCTGACCCAAAATCAGCTTCTCATGATTGACAGGATTGACCGTTGGTTTATACGGAACTATAACAACAGCGGCATTATCGGAAAAGTATTCGGTGTATGTAATCACCACGGGGAGATCATCAGCGAGCTTTTCAATAAGACAAAAAGAGAACGACTCTTTATCTACTATCTGATCGAAACCGGAAAGAGGAAGAGCCCGGAGGTGCTGGATGCCTTTAATTCACAGACATCTTATGTCCCGAATGTTGATAGGTTCAAGGATCAGCTGATCGCCTCAAAACTGAAGGTGATCCAGCATCTGACAGGAACCTATATCTACATGAATAAGCTGACTGAGGCGATGCAGATCAACCGGGAATATAAGAATGAGATAAAGAATGCCGCAGAGCTCGAGCAGAAAAGTGAGGAGTGGAAGAAGAAAAAAGAAGCTCCTCTCATCCGGGAACCTAAAGCTTCTATGGAAGAAAAGGAAGAGAAGGCTGATAATGGAACTGATGCGCTGGAGAACGCCCGTCAGGATGCTGTCATAGCCTTCTACACCATCGGTAAGGAATACCGGGAACTGATGATAAGGGCGGCTGTGGAAAAGGATAAGAAGACGAAAACCTCTCTTGAAGCAGAAGCAAAGAAAAAAGCCGGGGAACTGGAAACTGCACGTAAAAAACTGCTCGAAGCAGATGACGCCCTGGCCGGGAAGATGGAGACCGATACTGCTTACAAGCCGAATACCAATATTAATGATACAAACTTCTATGGTTCTCTTTATGGTACAGGCATCGGTTCAGCCGGAGAGTTTGCGGGAACGGGTGCGGATTACGCAGTTAAGGGCGCAGGCGCGGTAAGGAATCTTGGCGCAAAGGTGGTCGGACGGGGCGGCAGCGCAAGCTGGGGCCTCAGCGGTACTCAGATAGCAAGATCAAATCTTTATGTGGGCGACTTTACCGCAGCAGGGATCAACACAGTATCCCAGCTGGTAGCCGTGGGCGCTGCCCTATATGGTCTGACGAAGCATGCCGGAAATATGAATGCCGGCGATATCGGGTTTACAGTAGCGGATATTATGAAAAATCTGGCATCTACGGGTAAGGATGTCTTTACTACCATTCAGTCTGCTCAGCATTTTGCCGGTCAGATGGCCGGTAAAGTGGATACGGAACAGGTCTTCGAAGCAAGTAAGAATCTTAAGATCGCAGGTGTTGTCCTTGGCTCGACTTCCGTGCTGATAGGGACAGGGAAGACCATTTCCGGCGGCCTGGATATCCGTAATTCAAAGAAGGCTGCCGAGTATATGAAGCGCAAAAATCAGCTGATCCGGGAGCCGGTCCAGTCAGAAGAGGAACGCCTGAAGAAGGAAAGAGAGCTTCGGTATGAGAAGAATATGCTCCGGCTTTCCGATAAAATGAGCAAGCATAAAACCATGTTTTCCGCACTGGATACAGTGATCAGCGCCATGGCACCTGCGGGAATGTTCGTTCCCGAACTCGGTCTGGTCGCCATAGGAGCGGGCATCGGTTCCTCCATACTGAATGTAGTCATGCTGGGAAATATCAAGACCGATATGATCGATCAGTATCTGCAGCTGGAACCCCTATATGAGAAAGCTCTGGCCAGGATGAAGGCTGAGAATCGTGAGATCCATGACAAGGATGCCTTTAAGGAACAGCTGAGGAGGAGGCTTCTGGCATCGGCAGGCTTCAGTGATGAAGCCAGTGCAGCCGATCAGATCGGAAAAAGATATGCAGATTTTATCAGGCTCAAGCTCTTCGCACCTGAGGGGAGAGCTGCCGGGGATGAAAAAGAGGCTTATATCCAGCTGGTCAAATCCTTCGGACTTCCCTATGATGAAAAGAAGGGCAAACCGGATGCCTACATGCTGGCAAGAAAGATATCAGGTCGTTAGGATCTGTTGATGGAGGTTGACATAAAATGGAAAAAGAAAAAATATTGCAGGCACGCCATGACGTTATGCAGCAGGTTGCAGAAGAGCTCCAGGATGAGCTTATCCCGGCAATGCTCAGGGAAGGCGGAGAAGAAAAGGATACGGATGTACTCAGGGTGATCTTTGAAAAGCTGGGTTTTGCCAACGAGGACGGAGCCATGGGTGAGTTTTTCTTCGCGTCCATAGGAAGCGAAGAGGATACGGTGGCACATTTTGTATCATCCATCATTATAGCAGATGACTTCTCAGACGAGCATATCCAGGAGTTTTATGCCGCCATGGCCGGCCTGAATACCTACCTGCCCTGCGGTACCTTCGGAGTGACCCGTGACGGCGGGATCCTGCTTTACAAGCTGGTTACGCCTATACCCATGGAACTGACCGGTGAAGCATTGAAGAACCAGGTGGATATATGCATGGGAAATGCCATCGCAGTCTGTGATCAGTACGCAGATCTGCTCCTCAGAGTTCTGGACGGTGATATGGATCGCGAGGGTATGTTTGAGGCACTTGGAATCTAGTATTACGGTTTTGTAACTATTCAGCACCCCTGT
>ONWK01000110.1 GCA_900321505.1 uncultured Eubacteriales bacterium | reverse complement strand
TCTTTCAGCCTGTTTTTAAGCACTTTCCAATAGTTTCTGGCTCCATCTGTGTCAGGCTGTTCAGTGAGTACTCCTACCACATCCACTATCGAAAAATACCACTCTTCTTCATCTTCAACCCATGCTGTCCTGATCGGCTGATCTTCAAATAGCTGTATTTTATCATTCCCCATAAAAAGATCCCTTTCCTCAAACATTTAGTAATTTCTCAAGCTCATCCATCTCCCTACTGATCTGCTTCTCAATCTCTCTGATATTTGCCATGATCTCTGATGTCGGAGGGTACTCTACCGCAACATACTCAACCTCTTTGTATTTGTTAATCGAAAGATCATAATCGTTATCAGCTATCTCCTTCTTAGATACCATAAAGGATTTATCTGTACGTTTTCTGTCTTTTTCTGCCTCTAGATTCTTGAATCGGCTGATAATATCCGGAATATCATTGTCCTTAATCTCAGTACGCTTATCATCAAGACTGAAACCGTCTGCTGTCATATCATAGAACCATACATCATCTGTTCCGCCGTGACCGGTTTTTGTAAAAATAAGTATTCCGGTCGAAACGCCGGCATATGGCTTAAACACACCTGACGGCATTGAAATCACAGCTTCAAGTCGCTGGTTCTCGACAATTTCCTTCCTGATGGCCTTATGAGCATTGGAAGAACCAAAAAGCACTCCGTCAGGTACGATACATGCGCATCTGCCGCCAATTCTGAGCATTCTTACAAACAATGCCAGGAATAAGAGCTCTGTCTTCTTGGTCTTGCAAACCTTCTGAAGATCCGTTGATACCGTATCAGCATCAAGATTGCCCTTGAAGGGCGGATTAGCCAGGATAAGAGTATACATCTCCTTATCCGGGTTCTGATCCGATAAACTGTCACGGTACTCGATAAAAGGATTCTCTACACCGTGAGTCATCATATTCATGGCACCAATGCGAAGCATGGTCCTGTCCATGTCATATCCGTGGAACATATCATTCATAAAATGATTTCTGTTCTGCTTATCAAGAAGAACTTCCTTCTTATACTTTTCTCTAAGGTAATCTCCGCTGCTAACAAGGAAACCGGAAGTTCCACAAGCCGGATCGCAAATGAAATCCGTTGGCTTCGGATCCATCATTTCAACCATCATGCGGATGATATGTCTTGGTGTTCTAAACTGTCCGTTAACACCGGACTGAGCAATCTTGGAAAGAAGATACTCATATACATCACCACGTATATCTGTTTGGTGAAGCTCCTCCATCATGGAATATATTTCATCCATGGCATCCACAATCTTTGAGAGCATCAGTGGAGTATTAATCTTAAAAATCGCATCATCCATATATTTGCTATATGCAGAGTTCTTATCTCCGTGAAGATTTTTTATAAATGGAAATACCCACTCCTGAACGACGGAGTACATTCTCTGTGCAGGGAAATCATGAAATGTAGACCATTTAAGCTGATTACCGTCAACCTTACGATCGCCGATTTCAACCTCATCTGCAAATATGCTCTTGTAGGAAAGTCCAAGCATCGCCGCTTCTTTAGCGCGAAGGTTATCTGTATCATCCAGATCCTTTATAAACATGAGGTACGTCATCTGCTCTACAACATCAAGCGGATTAGTAATTCCTCCATTCCAAAATATTTCCCATAAACTATCAATCTTATTACCCAGTTCACCGGTCATTATCGTTCTCCTTTACTCCTTGTCTCTGTTCCAAACATATTTTGTATATCTGCCGCCGCCAATCTTTATAATACTTTCCGATGACAATAATTCAGATAGCGCTCTCTCCACAGTTATACGGCTGATATCAGGGCATTTTTCCATAATCTGAGACTTTGTAATCTCGCCATATGTGTTCCTGATCAGTTCAGCCACACGTTCCGGCTTGGAAAGACCGCTTATCACCAGTGCCTGCACTCTGTCGGAAAAATCTCTGTATGCAGCAACCACAACGCCCAGCATATACTGAACAAACGGAGCATAATTGTTTTCATCTTCATGCCAATTAAGAGAGCTTTCCTGCAGGCACTCATAATATGAATCTTTTGTCTTTTCAATCAGATGCTCGATACTGATATATTTCCCTACGATGTATCCCGATCTATACAGCATTAACAGAGTAAGTAATCTGCTCATTCTGCCATTGCCGTCATTAAACGGATGAATGCAAAGGAAATCCAATATAAACATTGGTATCAGAAGAAGCGGATCTATTATCCCGGAGCCGAGAGCCTTATCAAATTCATCGCAAAGAGTCTCTATCGCTTCCGGCGTTTCCCATGCGGGAACCGGTCTGAAACGGACATATTTATTTCCCTGTTCGTCTTC
>ONWK01000372.1 GCA_900321505.1 uncultured Eubacteriales bacterium | reverse complement strand
TGCTGACGGTCCGGACCGCAGAGCATAACGGCAGGCTGAGAAAGTACTACCGGATCACAGGACAGGGTGTAGTCAGGATTGAAGAGTTTAAGAAGGACTGGGACGAGATACTTTCCATTTACCAGTATATCGTAAAGGAGGATACAGGGGATGACGAAGCAGGAATTCCTGAGGGAGCTGTGGAACAGGCTGACAGAGTTACCTCAAGAGGATGTTGAAAAATCACTGGATTATTACAGTGAGATGATAGACGACCGCGTTGAGGACGGGCTCACCGAGGAAGAGGCGGTAGCGGAGATCGGTACTGCCGAAGAGGTGGCAGCGCAGCTGATAGCCGAGCTTCCTCAGAAGATAAAGGAAAGAACTGCAACATCCGCGCAGAGGAGCAATCAGTTCAAGCCGGAACCTCAGCCGGAACAGACCGCGGCGGCACAGAATGTGGACCAGGGAAGCCCGGCACGGAATACGGTAAATAATGTACAGAGTACAGCAGGATCCGTGCAGAATACAGCAGGTGCAGCTCAGGGAACAGCAGGAGCCCCGCAGAATACGGCCGGTACAGTTCAGAGCAACGGTTACGGTACCGGAGGCTACCACAGCTACACACCGCCTCAGTACTATGCCGAAGCATCGGCGAAAAAGCCTGCCAGTACCGGGAAGATCATAGCGCTTATCTGTACATTTCCGATCTGGTTCCCGATACTCATCGCTGCAGGGGCAGTGGTCTTCTCGATCTTTGTAACGATCTGGGCAGTGACCTTTTCATTGTTTGTAGCTGCAGCTTCCTTCCTTGTAGCAGGCGTTGCAGGAGTGGTACTGCTTTTCGTTCTTACCATCAGCGGTGAATTTGCGATTGGCCTTGTTTACTGCGGAATTGGATTTGTACTTGCGGGACTGGGACTTTTCTTCATGGTCTTCAGCGGCAGCGTGATCAGAGGCGTAGGCATTGTAAGCGGAAAGCTTCTGAGAGGCGTTGGTAATCTTTTCGGAAAAAGGAGGGCGGCATAATGAAATCAACTGCAAAAAAATGGCTCATCGCTGCAGGCGTGCTTTTTTTAAGCGGGCTTATCGCCGGCCTTACCGGTTTTGCCATGATGGGATTTGATTTTACAAAGCTTAATACTATGGGTAAGAAGGTGGAAAATATGTATACGTTAACTGAAAGCTATGATTCGATCGATATAGATGTATCCACTTCCGATGTGATCTTCGAAGTGGCTAAGGACGGAAAGGCACGTGTTGAAGTTACCGAATCTGAGAATGTTCATCATAGTGTAAATGTTGAGAACGGAACTCTGAAGATAAAGATTAATGATGAAAGACAGTGGTATAACAAGATTTTCTCCTTCGGCAGCGGACATGATTTCAAGGCTGTTATCTACCTTCCCGAAGATATGGAGCTTTCCAATGTAAAGATCGATTGTTCAACCGGTGATGTGACAATGAAAAACCGGAAGATCAACGGGGAGCTTAAGATCGATGTGTCAACAGGACATGTCACACTGGAGGATATTAAGGCGAATGCCCTTACCATCGACAGCAGTACCGGTGATGTGATCGTGAATAAAACCATGGTGTCAGGGGAGCTGAAGATCGATTCCAGTACAGGTGATGTGAAATTTACATCCGGTGATGCGGAAAGCGTTGTTATAGATACCTCTACAGGTGACATTTACTGCACCTTCCTTTCCGGGAAGACGATCACGGCTCATACAAGTACGGGAAAGGTATCTGTACCTCAGGATGGTTCGGGCGGTGCATGCAAACTTGACTCCAGCACCGGAGATATCACCGCAAAATTCGAGTGATCCATACAGAGTATAACGGTTCAAAAATAGTAATGTAAATAAGCGGTACTCATAATGAGCTGCCGCTTTTTTTGTGCGACATCGAGCGCAGCCGGATGCCGGCCAACACGACATATAGCAGGAAATGGATATTTCTCCTGCTCGATTTTCTCTTGCACTGGCCCGGAAAAAAGATTATAATGGACTATGTTTGTGCCGAAGGAGGGGTCATGAAAGAGAGAAATGAGGTCTTAAGTACATTATTTCTGATCCTTCAGGTGGGGATCACCATGATGGTCACCTTCGGTCTGTGCTTTGCAATAGGGTTTCTGCTGGATAAGAATCTGGGCACCAGACTGCTCTGGGTATTTATCGTGCTGGGTATACTCAGCGGATACCGGGCGGTGTACCTGCTGATCCGGCACCACATAAAGGGCAAAGCTTTTGAAAAAGAGAAACCGGACTGGTATGACAAGGCCTTCGCCGCTGACAATGAGGCAGATGCCGGACTGACTGCGGCAGAAGGGAAAAAGGAAGGGGAACCGGATGAAGAAGATCCTGATCCGGATGACACGTATCAGGCGTGACCGTGTAGCGGGAAGAACCCTTGCCGAGCTGATCCTGGGAATATGGATACTTTCGCTGGGGATCGCATTGATCGGAACTATAGTACTTCCCGGAAGATGGTATTTCCTGGGAGGCGTGATAGTCGGAGCGGCAGCTGCAACAGCCCTTGTGATCAATATGTATGATTCCATCGATGCAGCCATTTCCATGAATGAAAAAAGGGCAAAAAGCTATGCGTCGTGGCACGGAGTTTTAAGGATACTGGTTACCGGAGTGCTCCTTGCCATAGCGATATGGATAAGCACCTACAGCTTTGCGGGAGTGGCCCTTGGGGTAGCGACACTTAAGCTGTCCGGACTGCTTCATATACCTTTTTCAAAATTATTCAGCCGTCTTCTGGGTGAAGAACCCTATAAGGATGACGAAGAAGCTCTTAAGAAGAATGACAGCGATTCCGATGACAACGGACAACAGCTGCTCAAGATAAAGTGATACATAGAAAGCGGAGGCAGATTTCATGTTTACTGGCGTAGCATCTTTACCGATGCCGACACTGAATGAAGCAGATTTCTACATACATGAACTGGTACCGGTGGATTTCTTCGGGACGACGGTCCACATCACGACAACGCATGTCTGTACAGTGATAGTGGTCATCGTCATTATGATCCTCACTCTTTTCCTGCGCCATGCTTTTTTCAAGGCGGAAAGAGAAGGGAAGATGACCGCGGCATCCACCATAGTTGAGATGGGAGTTGACGCCCTGACGCATTTCGTGGAGGATGCGCTGGGAAAGAAGGCCGCCACCCGTTATATCAACTACATCGGCGTGCTCTTCATGTATATTTTCATCTGCAATACCTCGGGTGTCCTGGGACTCAGGCCGCCCACAGCAGATTACGGAACCACACTGTGTCTGGCGCTGATCACCTTTGTGATGATCGAGTATGCGGACATCAGATACAATAAGTGGAACAGCGTAAAGGCACTGTTCGAGCCCTTCCCGCTGTTCTTCCCGATGAACGTGATAAGTATATTCTCGACACCGCTTTCGATGTCGCTGCGTCTCTTCGGAAATATCCTGGGCGGAACCGTGCTCATGGCGCTGTACTACGGTATGCTTCCGTGGTTCGCTAAGATCGGTGTGCCGTCGGCGCTGCATGCATACTTTGATATTTTCTCGGGAGCCATCCAGACCTATGTGTTCTGCATGCTCACGGTAACATTTATAGGTGAGAAGAGAGAAACACTGGCCTAGTAGAATCTGTAAACAAACCTAAAACATATTATACGGAGGAAAAAGGAATGAACGGTAATTTTGACGGAAACGATCTGGTTCACGCATTTTCGGCACTCGGCGCGGGCATCGCAGTATGCTCAGGTATCGGTACCGGTATTGGTCAGGGAAATGCTGCAGGTCTTGGCGCTCAGGCTGTAGGCCGTAATCCGGGAGCAAGAGGAACCATCATGTCAACCATGCTTCTCGGTCAGGCGGTTGCGGAGACCACCGGTCTTTACGGCCTTGTAGTTTCACTGCTGCTGATGTTTGTGAAGCCTTTTGATAAGTAAGATAAATGCCCGTTATTCCCGGGGCAGGACCCGGGCGGATATCAGTAATGAAATATAGAAAGACTAGCAGGTGGTGAAATGGGAAATGGTGCAATACTTGCTACCGGCCGGATCTTCGGACTTGACAGTCAGCTGTTATTTGACCTTCTTTTTCAGGGCATAGCAGTCTTCATCCTGTTCCTGTTTGTGGGTTATCTTCTGATAAACCCTGTGCGGAATGCGCTGAAGAAAAGACAGGAAAAGGTGGAGGGCGACCGCCGTGCCGCCGAGGAAGACAAGGCTGCGGCAGCGGAGCTTAAGGCACAGTATGATGCAAGGCTTGCCGGCGTGGAGCAGGAAAAGCTGGAGATACTCAGTGAAGCCAGAAGAAAAGCAGTAAAGAATGAAAATGCCATCATTAACAGCGCAAAGGAAGAGGCAGGGCGCATCAGGGCATCTGCAGAGCGTGAAGCTGCTCTGGAGAAGGAAAAGGTGCGCGAGGAGGTCCGTACGGAGATCATCGATGTTGCAGCCGCTATGGCAGGAAAGATCGTAGAGTCAGAGATCACTCCGGAGAAACAGGAAGAACTGCTGCAGCAGACGCTGGATGAGATAGGGGACGAAACATGGCAAAGCAGGTAGGAACGGTATATGGGACCGCGCTCTATGAAGCAGCCGTGGATGCAGGAAGACTTTCGGAAGTGCTTAAGGAGGCTGAGGTAATACTGGAAGCCCTTAAGGAAAATCCGGAATTCTTAAAGCTGCTCTGTCATCCCGACATTCTGCCGGAGGACAGGAGCAGAATGCTGGAGAACGTATTCAGTGAGGATACAGATCCGCTGATAAGAGGAACGGTAGCTGCCCTGATGGAGAAGAAGCATCAGAAGGAGCTCCCCTCCGTCCTTGAAGCATTCACAGAGCTGGCGCTGGAAGCGGAGCATATCGGTGTTGCTTCTGTTGTGAGCGCTGTGGAGCTTACTGAAGAGCAGAAGCTCCGTATAAAGCAGAAGCTGATCGATACTACGGAGTATACCTCAATGCGGATATCCTATGAAGTGGATCCGGAGCTGATCGGTGGGCTTGTGATAAAACTCAGGGACCGTGTTGTGGACAGCAGCATACGGACTACGCTGCATGATTTGAAGAATACTCTGCTGAACGGAACTCAGCAGTGATCCCGAAGGATATAGAGGAAAGGCGAGAAAGCTATGGCATTAAAACCTGAAGAGCTTAGCTCGGTGATAAAAAAACAGATAGAGAATTACAAGGTCAAGCTGGAAACAGCCGAGACCGGTACCGTGATCCAGGTTGCGGACGGCATAGCCCGTATCCACGGTCTGGACAATGCCATGCAGGGAGAGCTGCTGCTCTTCCCGGGCGAGGTCTACGGTATGGTCATGAACCTTGAGGAGGATAATGTGGGCTGTGTGCTCCTGGGTGATTCCTCCGCCATAAGTGAAGGCGATACGGTAAAGACTACAGGCAGGGTTGTTGAGGTTCCGGTGGGCGATGCCATGCTGGGACGTGTAGTAAATGCACTGGGCCAGCCCATTGACGACAAGGGCCCCATCCAGACAACAAAGAGCCGCCAGATAGAGAGAGTGGCGCCGGGCGTTATCTCGCGTAAATCGGTTGATACCCCGCTTCAGACAGGTATCAAGGCTATCGATGCCATGGTTCCCATCGGAAGAGGACAGCGTGAGCTTATCATCGGTGACCGCCAGACAGGAAAGACAGCCATCGCGCTGGATACGATCATCAACCAGAAGGGACTTGGCGTTTACTGTATCTATGTGGCTATCGGACAGAAGGCTTCAACTGTTGCAAATATCGTTAAGACACTGACTGAATATGAGGCTATGAGCTATACCACTGTTGTGGCTTCCACGGCAAGTGAGCTTGCGCCTCTCCAGTATATCGCGCCTTATGCAGGCTGCGCCATCGGTGAGGAATGGATGGAGGAAGGAAAGGACGTGCTGATCATTTATGATGATCTCTCGAAGCATGCCCAGGCATACCGTACCCTGTCCCTGCTGCTTCGTCGTCCGCCGGGACGTGAGGCATATCCCGGTGATGTATTCTACCTGCACTCCAGACTTCTGGAGCGTGCGGCAAAGCTGTCCGATGAGCTGGGCGGCGGTTCTCTGACCGCGCTTCCCATCATCGAGACCCAGGCCGGCGATGTGTCCGCATATATCCCGACGAATGTCATTTCCATCACTGACGGACAGATCTATCTGGAGACGGAAATGTTCAATTCGGGCTTCCGTCCTGCTGTTAACCCGGGACTTTCAGTATCCCGTGTAGGCGGCGCGGCACAGATCAAGGCCATGAAGAAGATCGCATCTCCCATTCGTGTGGAGCTTGCGCAGTATCGTGAGCTTGCAGCCTTCTCGCAGTTCGGTTCGGAGCTGGATGATGATACCAAGGAGAAGCTGGCACAGGGCGAGAGGATACGTCAGATCCTGGTTCAGCCCCAGTATAAGCCGCTTCCGGTAGAGCAGCAGACAGTGATCATCTACGCAGCGGTTAAGCATTATCTGCTTGATATAGCTGTGGACAGGATCGCAGAGTTTGAAGCAAAGCTCTTTGAATATATCGCAACCAACGAACCTGATGTCTTCACCCGGATACGGGAGGAGAAGGAGATCGGTGAGGATGTGGAGAAGCTCCTCGTTCACGCTATAGAAGAAACCAAGAAGAAGATGTAATTCATACCGACATCGGAGGAACCCGCTATGCCTTCCATGCGAAGCATAAAAAGAAGAAAAGAGAGCGTCACCTCGACGCAGCAGATCACCAAGGCCATGAAGCTTGTGTCTACGGTGAAGCTGCAGAAGGCCCGTTCAAGGGTTGAGGCCAATTCTCCGTATTTCGAGGCGCTTTACAGGACCATTTGTTCCATACTGGCAAAGACCTGGGATCTGGACAACAAATTCCTGAAGGAGAATGGCACCGGAAAGAAGGCAGTACTTGTGATGTCTTCCAACCGAGGACTTGCGGGAGGCTACAATTCGAATATCGTTAAGATGGTGGATTCCTACGGCTTCGACAAGGAAAAGACGCTGATCTACGGACTCGGCCGTAAGGGCATCGAGGGTCTGAAGAGAAGAGGCTACCATGTGGAGTGGGATGAATCCGATATCATAAATGAGCCGCTTTACAATGACTGTATCGCCATAACGAAGAACCTGATGAAGCTCTTCGATGAGGGCGAGATAGACGAGATATATGTGGCATATACTGATTTCCAGAATACCGTCACCCATGTACCTACCGTGCGTAAAATGATACCTCTTTCCAGGGAGGACTTCGCGGAGGATATGGCTGATATACTTGAGGAGTCCGAGCAGGATCAGGGACTGATGATGACCTATGGTATGTCCAACAGCGGTATCGAGCATGATATGGTGGTCTTCGGATCGGTAATGGACCATTATCATCCGGAGGAGAAGATCCTGAACGAGATCATACCGAAGTATATGACCAACCTGATCTACGGTGCATTTCTTGAGGCCATCGCTTCGGAAAATGCAGCCCGTATGCAGGCCATGGATTCGGCTACAGAGAATGCCCAGGATATGATCAGTTCTCTTGAACTGCAGTATAACAGGGCGCGCCAGGGCTCCATCACTCAGGAGCTTACCGAGATCGTGGCAGGCGCGGAAGCGCTTACGTAGTTTTGTATTAAGGAGAAGAAATCGTGGCAGAAACATCAAACGGAAAGATCACAGAGATTATCGGTGCGGTGCTGGATATCCGTTTCCCCGAGGGACATCTTCCGGATATCAATGATGCAGTCCGGATCACCCGGAAGAACGGTGAGACACTTACCGTTGAGGTGGCACAGCATCTTGGAGATGATATAGTACGTTGTATCGCCCTTGGTCCTACGGACGGACTTGTAAGAGGCATGGATGCGGTTGCTACGGGCGGCCCCATTCAGGTGCCTGTAGGCGAGGAAACACTGGGACGTATTTTTAATGTGCTCGGTGATCCCATCGATCAGAAACCGGCTCCGGAGACAAAGGTTAAGCATCCCATTCACAGGAAAGCTCCCGCCTTCTCCGAGCAGTCTACCGATACGGAGATCCTTGAGACCGGTATCAAGGTCGTGGATCTGCTCTGCCCATATCAGAAGGGCGGTAAGGTCGGACTCTTCGGCGGCGCGGGCGTTGGCAAGACCGTGCTCATCCAGGAGCTGATCCGCAACATCGCTACGGAGCACGGCGGATATTCCGTATTCACCGGCGTTGGCGAGCGTACCCGTGAGGGAAATGATCTTTATTATGAAATGATGGGCTCAGGCGTTATCAACAAGACCACCATGGTCTTCGGCCAGATGAATGAGCCTCCCGGAGCAAGAATGCGTGTAGGCCTTACGGGACTTACCATGGCGGAGTATTTCCGTGATGTATCCCATAAGGATGTGCTTCTCTTTATAGATAATATCTTCCGTTTCACGCAGGCAGGTTCCGAGGTGTCCGCGCTGCTCGGACGTGTTCCTTCCGCAGTTGGCTATCAGCCCACACTCCAGACGGAAATGGGCGCTCTTCAGGAACGTATTACGTCCACAAAGAACGGATCCATCACTTCCGTACAGGCAGTCTATGTGCCTGCGGACGATCTGACCGACCCGGCGCCGGCTACTACATTTGCCCATCTGGATGCAAAGACCGTGCTTTCACGTTCCATCGTAGAGCTCGGTATCTATCCCGCGGTTGATCCTCTGGAATCAACCTCACGTATCCTGGATCCCAGGGTTGTCGGCGAGGAGCATTACAAGGTTGCCCGCGGCGTGCAGGAAACACTTCAGAAATACAAGGAGCTGCAGGATATCATAGTTATCCTCGGCATGGACGAGCTGTCCGAGGCGGATAAGCTTACCGTATCAAGAGCAAGAAAGATACAGAGATTCCTGTCACAGCCCTTCTTTGTGGCACAGCAGTTTACAGGCCTTCCCGGCGCGTATGTTCCGGTGGAGGAGACTATTCAGGGCTTCCGTGAGATTCTTGAGGGCCAGCATGATGAGATCCCCGAGAGCTTCTTCCTGAATGCGGGTGCTATCAGCGAGGTTGTTAAACGCTATAAGGAAAGCAAGGCGGCAAAATAACGCATTATCGCCTGCAGAACGAAGGATCCTGAGGCAGAGGGTTTATCCCGGGTGATCGGGGTGAACAAAGGAGCCTGTGGCATAGATGAGGTAGATCATGGCAGATACGTTACAACTTGTAATAATCACCCCTGAGCGGAAGTTCTTCAACGGAGAAGCTACCTTCGTGGAGTTCACGACGACAGACGGGGATGTGGGTATCTTCCCGAAGCATATCCCTACGACCGTTGTGCTGGATCCCGGAATACTCCGGATCCATAACGGCAAGGATGTGCGTGAGGCAGCCCTCCATTCCGGCTTTGCCGAGATACTTCCCGACAAGATCACAATTCTTGCCGAGGCAGTGGAATGGCCGGAGGAGATCGATAAGAACAGGGCAGAAGAAGCGCGTATACGTGCGGAAAGAAAGCTGGAGGATTCTGCGGCAGACGGGGGAAAAGCCGAACTAGCCCTCAAACGTTCCGTGCTCCGTATCCGTATGGCGGAAAAGGAAGGGAAGTAGCGAAGCATCCGGAGTCGTAGGGTGCTGAATAGCTATGGAAAATAAATATTTTCAGTTTGACAGCGGGAAAATGTGGGGACGGTATCCGGCTGTCACGAAACAGGCTCTTCGGCAGAAGTAAGAGCCGGCTTCGTGACAGCCGGGTACCGTCCCTGATCCTTTCCGGGGTTTATTGCCGCGAGCAATGAGTCATGCATGTCCATTTGACTATTCCCTCTTGAACGTATACTTATTATTGTGTAAAATATTCCTTTAATGGTAACTATTCAGCACCACATACCTTTTTGAACGATTAAGAAAATCGATCAAAAACCCTCACCCCGTTTGGGCTGCTCCTTCGGAGCAGGGCGCGTACGGTTCTCGAAACACCTGATGCTGTTTCGGAATCTATGAAAAAACGGAATGATATCTCTTTAAGGAGGTAGAAAATGAACCGCAAAAAGAAACGTTTATCTTATAAATTTACGCGAAGGACTGCATTTCTGCTTGTCCTTGTTTTCGTACTGTCTCTTGCAGGCTGCGGAAAGAAACAGGAGCCTGCGGGGCAGAAGGCAGGCAGTGTATTTGACCTTTTTGCCGAGGGAGAGGATCCCTTTGATGAGGCGATCACAGCCACGGAGAAGCATACCGGCGATTATGAGGTTGATCCTCCGGATATGGGAACAACATCGGGCAGTTCGGAAGATACAACCGAACCCGCTACTGAACCTGCCACGGATGAACCGGTTTATGCCGATGTGGAGAGTCAGGAGTTCAATGATCTCCTCATGGATATTTTCAGGGAGACGATCACATCCAGCAAATTTTATTATACAAACTACGTAAAAGATCCTAATGATTACGGAATAGAAAAACCACAGGATATCACATATGCAGTAACCACGATAACGCCTGATACCTATGAGGATGCAAAGAAGGAGCTGGAGGAAGAGATCAAAAGGTTTGAAGCTATTGATGTGAACACTCTTACCGAGAAGCAGCGCTTTGATTATGATTATATGATGGACAAGCTTGTCAGCTCACGTGTGGAGATAGACAGCTATATGTTGACAGGTGATTTTGATATAGGCAACGGTATTCAGGGGAATATGACTCCATATTTTGCAACGTATGATTTTGACTCAAAAGATGATGTGGAAGACTATCTGAGCTTAATTAAGGATTTGCCCGAGTATGTGCAGGCCTGCCTTGATGCGCAGACCCAGAAGGTTGAGGCCGGTTATGGATCCTGCGACCTGGTACTTGACTATATGATACAGCAATGTGATGACTGCCTTGGAGAGGATATTGATGAAAGCACGCTGGTGGTCTGCTTTAATGAAAAGCTTGAGGATATGGACTTCCTGACAGCACAGGAGAAGGAGGAATACAGCAAAAAAGTCAGGGACAGCATTGAACAGTATTATTATCCGGCATTTGAGAATATGAAATCCACCTTCCAGAGCTGGAAGGGAAAGGGCAAGGCAAACGGCGGTCTCTGTAATTACGGGGAAGAAGGGAAAACCTACTATAAGTATCTTATCAGATATTATACGGGCAGTGATATGTCGCCTGAAGAGATGATAAATTATCTGGATGAAAAATATAACGAATTCTACTCACGGTTTTATGCTATGTGTATTTCAAATCCCGATGCATATGAATACTACATTAATAATCATGAAACGCTGTATGATTACCTGAAGGAACAGGATGCAGCGGGAGTAATACAACATATGATCGATGACTGTATGCCGGATTTCCCGAAGATCCAGGACCTGGATTTTCAGGTGGATAAAATGAGCCAAGCGATGTCCAGGGTGATGCTTTCTGCTACCGCATTTTATTCCATTCCCTGTGTTAATGATTATGAAAGCAATGTGATCAACATCAGCAGCACAAATGAAAATGAATATTGGGGGACACTTGCACATGAGGGTTGTCCCGGTCATATGTATCAGGTGAACTATTACCGCAGCACGAATCCCCAGCCCCTGAGGTACATTCAGATGGCCTCAGATCTGGGTTATATGGAAGGCTGGGCTGAATATGCAAGTGAGCAGTCTTATAAGTATTGTGATTATGACAACAATCAGTACGCATCCTGGATCGCGGAAGCGGAAACGATTCAGTCTATATTATCATTGATCTGGCATGCACGTATTGATCTGGGTATCAATTACCTTGGCTGGAGCAGAGATGAATTATATCAGTACATGGTGGAAAATAATCTTGCTTCAGATAAGGCAGATAAAATATATGCGGTTCAGAGCAGCACTCCCGCGGCATATCTCAGCTATTCCATAGGTTTATTTGAAATGAAGGATCTGAGAAGCTACGCCGAGCAGGAACTTGGAGATAAGTTCGATGCAGTGGAGTATCATAAGGCAATACTTGAACACGGCCCATGCAAATTCGCCCAGCTCAGAAAATGTGTAGATAAATATATTGCAGAACATAAATAACCGGCCAATGCGCGGAGCGCCTCCGGACAGTCTTAGCTCCGGATGCGGAGTATCCGGAGCCGGGTGCTGAATAGTTAAAAAGGAAAAAATATGAAAGAAAACATCACAATCCGGGATATTGATGCCGTGATCTTCGATATGGACGGTGTAATATTTGATTCGGAACGCGTTTTTCTGGAATGCTGTATCGAAGCCGGAAAAAGGTTCAACCTTGAAAGGGTGGAAGAAGTCTGCCTTCTCTGCGTCGGTATCACCAGTGAAATGACAGAAAAGCTGCTTCTGGAGGAATATGGCCCCGATTTCCCGCTGAAGGAATTCCGCGGCGACAGTATGGAGTTTTTCTGGAAGAGATATGACGAAGAAGGACAGCTGCCGGTAAAGACAGGTGTCAGAGAGCTTCTGGAACTCCTCAGTAAGCAGGGAAGGCCCCTCGCCATAGCCTCATCCACGAAGTCCGATGTGGTGAAAAGGCAGCTTAAGGATGCCG
>ONWK01000077.1 GCA_900321505.1 uncultured Eubacteriales bacterium | reverse complement strand
TGCCAGAGATCTTACGCGGATAAATACAGATTTTAATGCGATAATTGATGCATACCGCAGGGAGCTGGTTTCAGATCCGGGGAACCGAAAAGCTATTATGGATGCCAGCTTCCGGAACCGGATCGAAATACCGGAGGGCTATGACAGAGGCAGAACAAGGATCGATGGCCTTTTCGCCCAGACAAGGAAAGATCTTCCCGAATACCATGGAAATAATGCTCTGAATGAGATTACGAAAATCAGTTCATTACATCGTGCCATCGGTGCTGCCAGCGCCGATGAGAGGGTATCATCCAAGGACTTCGTTGCATTGGCAGCGGGACTGGCGGGTCATGACACCCTGAGAACCATTGTGGCAGGAAATCCGGATGGGATAGCTCAGGTAGTTACGGACATCAACCGCGGCAGGACTGAAGCGGGAATGGCGCTGTCATTATATAACAGCGGTAATAAGACTATGCTGGCGCGTATCATAGCTGAGCAGATCAACGGCTTTGCAAAAGAAGGACGTAAGAATGATCCGGCAGAGCTGAAGCTTTGCTACAGTGAGCTGGGACAGCGTATGAAGGGTATGCTGGACCGGGATCCCGAACTGATGAAGAAAGCACTTTCCGAGGGACTGAAGCCGGAGTCCTTAAAGGAACTGAAGAACATGGAGATCGAGGGTCTTTACTCCTGCAAAGCAGCTAAGTGGAGCGGAGAGAATGAAAAGATCATCGGATCAGGATGGACCAGAGCCGAGAGGATCGAACGATATACGGATATTCTTATGAATCAGTATCTGAAGGAGGCAGAGAAGTATTCCACGGATGCCATGAAAGCCGATCCGGATTACCAGAGAGAGGTACAGCAGAGCAAAAATACCTACAATGAAGTTGAAGGCAACGAGAAAACGGCATTTGTTAACCGTATTTCCCGTATGATGAGGAATTTTCGTGAGGGGTACGATGTGCAGCGGCTGTCATATAACAGGGCTGAATGGATACGCAGGAAAGCCGGAGAACGGATGAAGGTTTATGAAGATTCTCTCCTGGAAAAGCACAGCGAATCCATAGCGGCTGTTGAACGGGAAAGGACTGCAGCAAAGCAGCCGCCGCTGAACAGAGAGGAGAAGCTGCGTCACGCACTGGAGAGGGAGAAAGCAGAGTATCTTAATAAGCCTGTTCCTTCAGGGGTCGCGTCAGCACGTGATTTTCTGGAAGGAAGCCTGGCGCTGAAAGAATATCTGAAGGACAGAGACAGGATCAGGACATATGATGATGAAAAGAGAGCCTGTGATGCCGCGATCAGGGCAGCCGCTGAAAGAAGAGACCGAGAGATTGCAGCTGCGGTTGAAAAATACAGGAAGCCCAATGCATTTCATGAAGAGATCGGTGAGCCCGGAAAGGATATCAGGACACGCAGGCGTATACGGAACTATATCATGGGATGTGGTTTTGACGCACTCACGCTGAAGGGCTTTTTGACCCGGGTGGTGAATCCCGGGGGACCTAAGGCTTTCAGGAATGTTCCGGTCATCGTGGATGTTACAAGCTTTGAGACCCGGATGGGGGTGAACAGGACAATGGCAGCTTCCCTTAAGCAGAGCAAACCCGAATCGGGGAAAGCACTTCCAGGTCAGGATAAAGAATTAACGGAAGAAGAAAAGCAGCAAAACGTAGCTTCTCTGATACAGAAGGCACAGGAAGCAAAGATTTCTCTTGAGGAGAAAAAGAAAGGACTTCCCCAGGGCTATGAGACCTACCGCACCCTGCACACGGGGTATTTTGCACTTAGCCGTCCGGCGAATGAGCTGACGGATTGTCTTGCGTGCACCATAGGAGCTTATGCTGCCCAGAAGACCGGTCAGCCATACGATGAAAATACGATACGCAGCATGGCTGAAATGGCAAAGGAGAATCTGGCGCTCGATAATCTCAGCCAGGTTGAACTGGTGGAAGCCCTGAAGGATGAAGAAAGTGCACGGCAGTTCGCCATTGAGCGGGAAAACAAACTTTATGGTCTGGAACCTGTAAACCGATCGAATTACATCGTGGGAATGAGGATGCTGAAGGATTCCATAGATACCGTCATTGCGGATGATCCGGGACATGTGACGCAGGAATACAGGAGATTCGCCAATGCCGTGTCGGCGGCTGCAGCACTGAATCCCATCGATGCAACGCCCGCAGATTACAGACGTGTCAATCTGGAGATCATGAACAGTGCCATAAAATATCAGAAGGGCCGGAAGAGCGTGCGCAGCAATCAGGATAAGAAGAATCGCTTTGACAGTACGCTGGATGCCATGGCCATCATAATAGAAAATGGCGTACCAGGTACCGCCGGGAGGATCATGCCGGTGATCAGCAGGATCAATGAAGTACGAGGGGTAGGAGATATTGGTGATCCAAACATTGTCGAGCTGGAGGATTATGGTGTAAAACATATTCGTCATGAATATGATCTCCATAAAACGCCGTACCTACAGGCCATAAAGAATGAGAAGGAGGAGACCATTAACAGGAAAAAGGCTGAAAGCAGCAAAGATAAGCAGAAGAACGGTCAGCCGGTAAGCGGAAAAAAGGGCGGAACAAAAGGCGCGTATCATGGTGAAAAGGGACATATCAAGTCATCATTCGCAGCAGTCCGTTTCAAAAAATAAACGAATCGTGATTTTTATGATTTTCACGGAGTGCGGAATAGTTTCCTATTGTTTTGTAAGGCTATTGTAAATATTAGTCTGATACAGTCTGTTCAGGAATTGGAGAAAGATTCAGAGACACGAGCGGGAGGACTTTTCGTAACTGTATGGCTGGGAGTGATCGATCTTGAAACCGGTCATGTGGATGCCTGCAATGCGGGTCATGATTATCCGGTCATCAGGAAGCAGGGGCAGTATTCCGTGGAGAAAGCTCCCCACGGACCGGCTATGGCATTTCTGCCCGGAGTGCCTCATGTAGGAACCGAGTTCAACCTGGAGCCGGGAGACAGAATAATCCTCTATACCGACGGTGTTGTGGAGGTTGTGAACAAGGATAAAGAACGTTTCCAGGTAACACGTCTGCTGGATTCATTGAATTCGGCGGCTGCAGATGCTTCGGATGAAGAGATGATCGAAAATGTAAAGAATGCAGTAGACAGCTTCGCGGGTGAGACACCGCAGTTTGATGATATGACCATGATGAGTTTTACCTGGCGAAAGTAAAATGATCTGCAGATATGCCTGAAGATAGAAAATTGCGCAGATTCTGATCAAAGGGGGGCGGAATGCCTCCCTTTT
>ONWK01000091.1 GCA_900321505.1 uncultured Eubacteriales bacterium | reverse complement strand
GCCATTCGTGTTCGGCGGGTCAAGTAAGGTCTCGTGCGATTGCGCGAGCGCATCGCACGGACCTTTTGACCCTATCATCATATAGATTCTTTTGTGGTTAATGGTATATAATGTACGATAACCGGTACTCAGCACTCCATGACTCCCGCTGCAATACCTCCGGAGTCATATTGTGCAGCTTATTATTCAGGAGGATAACATGGAAAACAGCATCAGGAATATAGTATTTGACGTAGGTGATGTGCTGGTCTGCTTCCGCTACAGGGACCATATGCGGGATCTCGGTTTTTCTGAGGAGGCCGTGGATTTTCTTTCGGAAAATATGGTCCTCACTGCCTTCTGGCACGAGATGGATATGGGCATACGGTCTGAGAAGGATGCCATAGAGCATTTCACTGCCCTGTACCCTCAGTACACGGATGAGATCCTCCGGTTCTGGGCCGATACCGACGGACTTGTTGCCGAATATCCTTATGCAAAGCCTCTGCTTAAAGGGATAAAGACTTCCGGCTGCGGAGTATATGTCCTCTCAAATTATCCGGAGGAGCTCTCCGCCCGGCACTGGCCGAAATTTCAGTTTCTCCCCGAAGCCGACGGCTATATAATCTCCGCCCTGGAGAAGCTTGCCAAACCGGATCCCCGCATCTATCAGCTTCTCTTCTCACGCTTCGGCCTCACACCCGGAGAATGTCTTTTTATCGATGACCGTCCCTCAAATGTTGAAGCGGCAAAGAACATCGGAATGCAGGCGGTTCTCTTTACAGGCCCGGAAGCGCTGCTCAGGGAGCTGGGAGCACTCGGAATCAAAGTACAGCTGCAGTAACAGAATTCCGGTTCGCTACAAAAGAATTTTACTACATCACCGCGGTATCCGCAACCACGGCAGAGACCGTACCGGCATAAAAAAGTGTTTGTATTTTTCTATAACTGTGATATCATAGGTAGGATTTTTTATGGAAAGACAGGCACTTGCAGCATGAATATTAACGAAAGATCCATAGCCATATTCCGGGACGCTCCGGTATCAAAGGCAGTTTTTTCAAATATAATCCCGTCAGTCATCAGTATGCTGATGGTAATGTTCTATAACCTGGCAGACACGGTATTCATCGGTCAGACCAAGGATGCGCTGATGGTTACGGCCGTATCCCTCGCCACACCGGTCTTTCTGCTCTTTATGTCCATAGGAATGCTCTTCGGTATAGGCGGCACCTCCTTCATATCCCGCCGCCTCGGAGAGGGAGACCATCACACCGCAAGACGCGCCTCCTCCTTCTGTTTCTGGGGAGGCATCTTTATCGGTATCATATCCCTTGTCATGATCATAATATATGCTGAGCCGGTTGCTCGCCTTGTGGGAGCCAGCGACGATTCCCTGTACTATACAAAGCAGTATCTCGAGATCGTTGCCTTCGGCATACCCTTCCTTATTCTCAGCAACGCCTTCAGCAACATCATCCGTGCGGAGGGCAGAGCGAAAACAGCCATGACCGGAATGATCGTGGGAAATCTGGTCAACATCATACTGGATCCCATTATGATCCTTCTTTTCGGCTGGAATGTTGCCGGTGCAGCCATCGCAACCGTTCTGGGAAATGTTGTCTCCGCCGTATTCTACCTGGTCCATCTTCTTTCAAAAAAGACCATGCTGTCAATACGTCCGAAGCATTTCACCATTGAAAGAAAGATATCACTGGGCGTGTTCGCCATCGGTATCCCCGCGGCACTTAATTCGATCCTGATGAGTCTGTCGAATATTGTGATCAATAAGGTTATGGCAAATTACGGCGACATGGCCGTAGCCGGACTTGGTGTGGCCATGAAGGTAAATACCATCACAGTCATGCTTCTGATCGGTATCGGTACTGGCGTCCAGCCGCTGCTGGGCTTCTGTTTCGGTGCAAAACTGCGTGAAAGGTATCTCAAAATACTGAAATTCACCCTGCTCGTGGCCTTCATCGTCAGCGTCATCATGACTGTGATCTGCTATGTCTTTGCCGGTCCGCTTGTACGTTTTATCCTCGAAGAACCGGCAGCCTACTCCTACGGCTTTGAATTTTCAAGAGTATACATACTGTCGGGGCCTGTCATAGGAATACTCTTTGTAATGATCAACGCCGTACAGTCCACAGGTGCGACCATCCCTTCACTCATCCTGTCTCTTTCCAGGCAGGGACTCATATATTACCCCATGCTGTATATCTTTACGACCTTCTTTGATACAGCAAAAATGGCGGCTATGACACAGCCCGTTACAGACTATCTAGCCGCCACTCTTTCGGTGATACTATTTATAATAACATTTCGTAAATATTTTCCACGTTCATGATGCCCGTTACGCCATACGGGCATTTTTTTTATTCTGCACTTTCAGCTTCGGAAGCCTTCTCAGCTTCTACCGTCTTCTGTACAAATTCAGCAAGCGCTGTCTTCAGATCCTCAGTGATCTCATCCTCTTTACCAACATTCTCTTTAAGCATGCTCCATGCAAGCCTTGCTGCGCCGGAGATCTCGGGAGGTATCAGCTCCTCGTGATCAGTATAATGACCGTAACCCCTATACTTGTCTGTATACTTGGCAACCTCGTAATTCTTCCTCCATATCCAAACCCTCACATTGGGCTCTCCCACATGGATGTTATTCCTGGCACGCAGATCGATAGTCCACGTACCATCGTCATAAATAATCTTGTTACCCTCGCTCATACTGTTATCCTCCTTCTCACAGTTGGTTTATGAAAAAGCACAAACCTATTCTACCATAATACTCCGAATAAGGAAAGTTTCTTTTGCGCTATTTTCCTTTTCCTGATCATTCACTGATCACGCAGCTGAAGCTGTTCGTGAACATGTCCTCTTCAACGACGGCATGCTGCATATCCGAAGTCATACCCTTCAGTACCATAAAGGACAGAGTGTTCTCTGTATCCTTCGGATCAAAGGCTTTCCCGTTATAAAGTACCCTGACATCCGTTTTTTTCTCCGATCCGGAATACTCCAGGATTATTCGGATATGCGGATCCGGAAGAACAGGGATCAGTATCTGCCGTATCAGCTCTTCAAAAACCAGATGTATGCGGTTTTTCGTATGCGGCGGTATATCATTTTTGAAGCAGTAGGTATCGATCTCCGTACCGATGCCCGGAAGATCGAAATCCTTTCCGTCGACGGAAAGCTCCATAACCTTCAGTCTGCGTATGAAACGCCGCGTCAGTTCCTTTTCGGGATTCTCAAATATCTGCTTCGGGGTTCCGTCCTCGTATATCCCGCCTTCATCAACATAGAATACCCTGTTACAGATCGCCCGGGCGAAATTCATTTCATGCGTTACTATCATCATGGTCTTTCCGGTCTGTGACAGGTCACGGATAACCGCCTGTACTTCACCGACCATCGTCGGATCCAGGGCACTCGTCGGCTCATCCAGCAGGATCACATCCGGATCCATAGCCAGTGTCCTAGCAATGGCAACACGCTGTTTCTGTCCGCCTGAAAGCTCATCGGGATACTGGAGCTCTCTTCCGGCAAGGCCAACTCTTTTCAAAAGCTCCACACCGGTGTCATATGCTTCCTGTCTGGATTTCTTCAAAATGTCCACCTGTGCGCACATAAGATTCTCTATAACTGTCAGATGCCCGAAAAGATTAAATGACTGGAATACCATGCCCATCCTGCGCCGCGCCTGAGTCAGATCATATTTCGGCGCCGTGATATCAACTCCATCCAGAAGTATCTTTCCTCCGGTAGGCCGTTCCAGCATATTGATACAGCGGAGCAGGGTTGATTTCCCGGTTCCCGAAGGTCCGATGACAGATATAACATCTCCGTCATTAATTACCGCATTTACATCTGCCAGGGGTGTCCGATCCCCATATTTCTTTTCGAGATGTATAAGCTCGATCATTTTACATTGACTCCCTTCAGGATTTTTTCCTTCTTTCTGCTCCGCGGATCAAAGCAGAAGCTGATCCGGTTCACACAGAATGTAAGCACTGCCGCAAGGATAAAATAGATGATCGCCACCACTATAAGCGGGAAAAATGCCTCAAGTGTACGGCTGCGTATAAGGTCTCCGACCTTTGTAAGATCCTGCACGGCCACGTAGCCCACGATCGCCGTAGCCTTGATTAGCTCCCTGATGGAATTCCTGTAGGAAGGCATAATGAACGGCAGCGCCTGAGGAAGTATAATTCTAAAAAATGTCTTTCTGTTTGTATATCCAAGGGTATATGCCGCTTCATACTGTCCCCTGTCAACAGCGCTGACGCCGTTCTTCACCATTCCGTATACCGATGCTCCGAATACCAGTGTAAATCCGATGATGGATACCACCGTTCCGGATATGGATAAGCTTCCGAAAATAATGTAGTACAATATCATAAGAAGCACTATGGCCGGCATTCCCTGGACCAGCCAGACAAGGAAACGCGTAATGGCATTTGCAACGGGATTTCCGTTTCTGCACATCATGAATACGGCAAATCCAAGCATCGTACCGAAAATAATGGACAGCGCTGTTATCAGCAGTGTTATCCCGATACCCTTCAGGAAAAGCTTCCAGCGGTCTTCCTGAATAAATGTCTTCTCAAAGCTGTCGGCGATGGATGACCAGAAACCGCCCTCATTTCCGGCAGCTGCCGAAGCACCCTGTCCTGTTGAACGTACCATAAGTACAAATGCCGCAGGATAATACTCCACAAAATCCACGGCCTTTTTTCGTTCATCGGTAACTATGATGGATCCCGCCCCGATATCGGCCTTGCCTGATTCCACTGATGAAAGGATTGCCGCAAATTCCATACCCGTGAATTGCACGTGTACATCAAGCTCCTTTGCCATCAGCAGTATCATTTCAACGTCAAAGCCCATGGGCTTTCCGCTCTCGCCTGCATAGCTCATCGGCTCAAGCGTATCGCATACAGCAGCCCTGACTGTACCGTTACTGCCGGGCCAGTCCTGTTCAGGCAGAATCTTGACACTATCGTCGGTACCGGTCCATTTCTTCCAAAGCTCTTCCTTAGCCTCATCCGTGATCTTATCATAAGCCTTCTGCCATTCGTCCCTCATGGGACTGCCCTTGGCGAAAGCTATACCAAAAACACTTTCCTTAAGATTCTGAGGGAAAAGCGCTATTCCCGGATCCTTGTTTACCTCCAGTGCAGCAATGGCATTATTATTCAGAGCCGCATCCGTCTTCCCGGATTTCAGCGCCAGCAGCATATCGGGATTATTATTGTAGTAGGTGAATTCTTTGACGCCCGCTTCCTTGCTTTTTACAAGCTCCTCAAACGGCGCTCCCGTCAGCATGGATACCGTCTTTCCCTTGAGATCCGAAAACTGTGTATATTCCGGAGTCCCCGGCTCTGTTCCGCCTGATCCGTTCTGACCTGAACCGCAGCCCACAACAAGGAAAAGCATGGCTATGATCAGTAATATCAGCAAAAAAAACTTATTCATAATATTCACTTCCGTATCAAATGATCCGGATCCTCCGTGTTGCTCTATACGGACGGCTCAAAACCTCCGTTATAACGTATGCATACCATTGTAAGATCATCAAACTGCGGTGCATCTCCCACAAATTCGTCGATCGCTCTGTCCATAGCCTTCCAGAGTTCTTCCGGCTGAAGCTCAGGATCCTTATTCAGAGCTTCAAGCATGCGGTCTGTATTAAAGAGCTCTTCTGCACTGTTTGTCGCCTCCGCTGCACCGTCCGTATAAAGGAACAGGGTTGAACCCGGTTCCAGCTCAAGTTCATATTCCTTATACTTACAGCCCTCCATTCCACCGATAACAAAGCCGTGCTTATCTTTTATCAGACGGAATTCTCCCGTACTTCCCCGAAGGATCGGATACTCATGTCCTGCGCTGGCTGCCGTGATCTTACCCGTTGTCCGGTCAAGGATGCCGAACCATACGGTTACGAACATGTTATTCTTGTTTTCCGCGCAGATCATTTCATTCGTCTTCTGAAGCACCTGGGCTGCAGAATTTCCGGCCAGCGCAAACTGCTTGATGAGCATTTTCGTTATCATCATGAAAAGAGATGCCGGCACTCCCTTTCCGGATACATCTCCTATGGCAATACCTACATGAGTATCGTCTATAGGATAGAAGTCATAAAAGTCTCCGCCGACTTCCTTTGCGGGATTCATGGATGCAAAAAGCCGGTAATCCTTCTCATCCGGAAATACTATAGGCAGCACGCCCTTCTGTATCTCGGATGCAAGATTAAGCTCCGTCTCAACCCTTTTCTTCTCACCCACAAGCTTCGTATTCTCATCATTGTATCTGTCTATCTCTATTACAAGATCCGATACATCACTCGCAAGCTCACCCAGCTCGTTATTCAGAGTAATGCGGCTCATTTTATCAATGACTGCAGAGCTTTCCTTGTCGCCCCTGTAGGTACGTACAGCATCCTGAACCCTTCTCAGCGGACGGACAGCAGTTCTGTTAACGAAATGAAGCAGGATCGCTGCCGCTGCCACCAGCAGGGCCGCGCTGATCACGATCAGTATGATCAGATTCCTGATCAGAGTAGAATGATAATCGCTCCAGTTATGCACAATGGCTATCACATACAGTATCTTTCCGTCCTTTACTACCGGATGATATCCCACGTAATAGTATTCGCCGTCTTTTTTGAACTCATATCGTTCATATTGATCCTTTATATTCTTTCCGTCAATATAATCCAATATCGGCTCCGGGACATCACCATTTTCCCATAATTGGAGTCCCAGGTTCACATCCACGGTTTCCAGCACACCTCCGTCTGCATAAACATAACCCGGTTTCTCACTGAAGATATCAAAGGCAAATAGACTTTCATTTATCATCTGCCATTGTGACAGGCTCAGATATGCATACATGATCGTATAAGCATACGAAGCGATCTGCAGCTGTTCACGATCCGATAGTGCATCAAGCTGTTCATACGTTACATCATCTGATTCAATTAAGGATAAAAGATTCGTATCGTCCACATTAATGCTGTCCCATTTATCAATAACATTTACTCTGATCTCTTTTTCATGCCCATGCCAGTATCTCAGATACCATTCAAGATTTTTTATTTCCTTGTCTATCTGTTCTTCGGCATTTTTCATTATGGGCGAAAGGAATTCCCTTTTAGCCTCCAGATATGTCCTCATATTACCGACAACATGTATAACCGCAAAAGCAGGAATGATAACAACAAAAATGACAGTGAAAATGATACCTATCTGTATCAGCAGCCGGCCCTTCCTGTCTTTTTTCGTTTTCCCTTTTTCTACTTTGATCTCAGAACTTTTTCCCATCGATACTTTCCCAAATAAAGATTTTCAACTGAAATGGCAACCCGGCTATAGACGGTTCAACAGCCGTTAACTATTCTACCACTAAATCGTTTACTAATCCACAGCTTTTGTCAGGTACTCCATAAAGATCATCGGGTGCGCAGTACAAAATGGCGTCTCTGCCATATACATTCCCAGCGTATCATCATTATCATCCATCAGCACTACCGATTCAGGCGATATGCCGGGGAAAAGCTCCCT
>ONWK01000301.1 GCA_900321505.1 uncultured Eubacteriales bacterium | reverse complement strand
TGACGCTGTGGGGTTCTCCTGCTATATCTGGAACAGGAGTATCATCGGGGAACTGCTTGAAGATCTTCCGAAGGTTCTTCCGGATACAGATATCTGGCTGGGTGGACCTGAAGTGAGCTACAGGGCTCCGGAGCTGCTCCGTCAGTACCCGAAGGTTAAGGGAGTCATGGTGGGAGAGGGAGAGATAACCTTCTTTGAAATACTTGAGCAGTATCATAAACAGGAAGAACCGGATTTTTCCGGTGTTGCAGGGCTTTATCTTAAATCAGGATTTACCCTGCCGCGGGAGATCATGGATATGAGCAGTCTTCCGTTTTTGTATCAGAATACGGAAATGTTTTCCAACCGGATCATTTATTATGAAAGCAGCAGAGGCTGTCCGTATCGCTGCAGCTACTGCCTTTCAGCCATTGACAAGACGGTAAGGTTCCGGGATATTTCGCTGGTGAAAAAGGAACTGGATTTTTTCCTGAAGGCCGGTGTCACTCAGGTGAAATTTGTAGACAGAACCTTCAACTGCAATCACGAACATGCCATGGAGATCTGGCGGTATATTTATGAACATGATAACGGGATCACTAATTTCCATTTTGAAATATCTGCAGATATCCTGAAGGATGATGAGATTGAACTCCTTCATAAAATGAGGCCGGGACAGGTACAGTTGGAAATCGGCGTTCAGTCCTTCAATGAAGAGACACTCCGGACCATCAACCGGCGGATGGATAAGGACAGGCTTATACAGGTTGTCTCAGAGATCAGGAAGAATCGAAATATTCATCAGCATCTGGATCTGATAGCAGGACTTCCCTATGAGGATTATGAGAGCTTCGGGAACTCCTTTGACAGGGTATACGCCATGGAGCCGGACCAGCTTCAGCTTGGCTTCCTTAAGGTATTAAACGGTGCGCCGATCTACGGTCAGACGGAGGAGTTTGGTATATCCTATACGGAGCAGCCGCCCTATGAAGTGCTGAGCACCAGGTGGCTTTCCTATGGTGATGTTATCCGCCTTAAAAAGATAGAAGAAATGGTGGAGCTATACTATAACAGTAACCAGTTTGTTAATACGCTGCAGTATATGAAAAATGTCTTTGCATCGCCTTTCCGGATGTTTGAAGAATTAGCGGAGTATTATGAAAAGAGAGGCCTGTTCATAAACAGCCCCTCCAGAGCATACCGCTACAGGGTTTTACTGGATTTTGTTTCGGAATATGAGCCGGGAAAAAGGGAACTCTACACCGAACTAATCACCTATGATCTGTATCTCCGTGAGAATATGAAGAGCCGGCCTGAATTCTGCAGATCCCTTACGGATGAGGCGTTTAAGAATTACAGACATGCCTTTTACAGGGAAGAAGAAAAGACAAGGAGATATCTTCCAGATTTAGGGCAGTATGACAGCCGTCAGCTTTCGGGAATCACGCACCTGGAACATTTTACCTATCCGGTATGGGATATGAAAAACTTTGAAAAATGGCAGAAAGCGGATCCGTCCGGGGAAGGAAGCTATGTACTTTTTGATTATTCCGTAAAAGACCCGCTTACGAAGGAGGCCCGTACTGTTGTCATTGGAAGCAGCAGAAACATTTGACTGTTTTTTCCGGTTGCGGCACTGAATCGGGTGATGTATGATCAGAATATGATATAGCCTCAAAAAAGGAGAGAAAATATATGTCAATCGAGTCTTTTGTAATACGGCGCAGTTGGAGCAGAAATGACAAAAAAAGGGATGAAGGTCTTGTAATCCCGGAAGATATTACGTACATAAGAGATCTCCGTTATGGGAAAAACCGGAAATACCATATATTGGATGTATGCTGGCCCAAAACAGAGGAGAAAAAAACCTTTCCGGTTATCATAAGCATACATGGAGGCGGATATGTTTACGGGACAAAGGAGGTATATCAGTTTTACTGTGCCAGCCTTGCGGAAAGAGGGTTTGCAGTGATTAATTATAATTACCGGCTGGCGCCTGAATATAAATTTCCTACCCCGTTAGAGGATTTAAACAGTGTGCTTCGGTGGATAATGGCACATGAAAAAGAGTATCCCTTTGATCTTAATAATGTTTTTCTGGTTGGAGATTCCGCGGGAGCGCAGCTCGTAAGCCAGTACGGGGTTATCTATTCAAGCAGAGAATACAGAAAGATCATGGGATTTAAGAAGCCAAAGCTTAAGATACGCGCTCTGGGTCTTTGCTGCGGCATGTATGATCTTAGAAGTGTGATAGAGACAGAGGGGCTCAAGGGCCTTATGCGGGATTACCTGACCTCCGATCCTGATCAGTTTGGGGAGAAACTGGATATTCTTGAGCATATAAATAAAG
>ONWK01000008.1 GCA_900321505.1 uncultured Eubacteriales bacterium | reverse complement strand
GTGGATCCGGTGAGAAGCAAGTTCGGAACCATCACAAAGGAAGAGATACGTCTTGAGGACAGAATGGTTGAGATACGGCAGGAGATAAGAGGACTGCGGAGCATCAATTTCCGTACTCTGCTTGGCAGAAAGCGCGGAAGGATGAATCTTATAGTATCATTTCTCGCCATACTTGAGCTGATGAAGACCGGCTTTATCACCATCCGTCAGGAGGAAATGTTCGGAGAGATACTTATCGATTCGCTGGAGTGAGCATAGTTACGAGTAAAAAATGAAAGGACCCGACATGGAAGGTTCAAAGAATACCTGCGCGGCCATAGAAGCCCTGCTTTTTGCGGCGGGCGGCGCTGTTGAGAAGAGAGATCTGCGCGAGGCTCTGGAGATAGAGGACCCGGAGCTGAATGAGGCCCTGAAAACTCTTTCGGAAAAATATGAGGAAGAAGACCGGGGCATACGCATGATAGAGCTGGATGGAAAATATCAGCTCTGCACCAAGAATACTTATTATGATGAGCTGATAAAGCTCGTTAATACACCCAAAAAGCATGTACTCACGGATGTGTTGCTTGAAACGCTTTCTATAGTTGCCTATAAACAGCCTGTTACCCGGCAGGAGATCGAGAAGATCAGAGGGGTTTCCAGCGCCCATGCCGTGAACAGGCTCGTAGAATATAATCTGGTACAGGAGGTGGGTCGGCTGGATGCGCCCGGACATCCCATTCTTTTCGGGACAACGGATGATTTCCTCAGAAGCTTCGGCATATCTTCCATGGATGATCTGCCGGGTATCTCACCTGACCGCATGGAGGATTTCAGGAGAGAAGCGGAAGAGGAAGCAGGCCTGGTACATGTGGAAACGTAGGTAATATGAATAAGAAAAATGTCATTCAAAACTTGATAGCTCTGACAGCGGCAGGAATGACGGCTTTGTTCCTGGAATCGGTCAGAGAGCTTCACAGCTTCCGTACGGTCAGGTATAGTTTTTCCATCCCGGGACTTGAGGGTAAAAGGCTTCTTTTTGTAACCGATTATCATGAAGCGGTAAAGGGTAAGCTGAATCCGTCTATTCTGAAGGCGGCAAAAAGGATAAGGCCTGATGTCATCCTGATCGGCGGAGACATGGTAAACGGCAGAAAACCGCATGAAAATGTGAGACCGGCTATGGATCTGATCAACGGACTTGCCAGGATAGCTCCGGTGGTGCATGCATACGGAAATCACGAATGCAGATTTCGTTCTTCGAGGGAATTTGAAGGCTATGACTGGGATGGATATATAGCCGGACTGGACAGCAGGGTCATTTTTGTTGAAAATGAAAGCACTGTGCTCAGGCTTGGCGATAAGTCTGTCAGGATATACGGTCTGAATGTGGATAAGGATTATTATATCCGCAACGGAGAGATGTTGACTAAGGAGGATATTGACGGTTATCTCGGTGAAAGGGATACTTCAATGCCTACAGTCCTTCTGGCCCATGATCCAAGCTGGTTTGATGCTTATGCGGACTGGGGTGCCGGACTTACGCTGTCGGGACACTATCACGGAGGGGTGATAAGACTTCCGGTAATAGGAGGAGTGATAAACCCCAAATATCATTTGTTTCCGAAGTATGATTACGGCATTTATGAAAAGAACGGAAGTCCCATGCTGGTCAGTTCGGGGCTGGGACAGCATACGATCCCGGTAAGATGGTTCAATATACCCGAGCTTGTAGTGGTCGATCTGATATAGAAGTGGAGAGTTTCATATATTACTTCGAAAAGAGTGTGTGAGAATGGAAAATGAAGAGAAGAAGGTTCCGGAGATAACTGAGCCGAAAGAAGAGGCGGCTCAGTTAAAGGCGGAAGAACCGGCTAAAGAAGAGGAGCCGGTGAAGGAGGAGCCGAAGTCGGAAGAACCGGTTAAAGAAGAGGAGCCGGTAAAGGAAGAACCGCAGACGGGAGATGGAACAGAAGATACACCGGAGGAAAAGCCCGAGGTGGTTGATATAGTCATAGAGGATGATGATGTCGCGCCGCCGCCGGTTTATTATGATGAAAAGGCATTCAAAAAGCACGGTAAAAAGGGTAAGGCCTTTAAGATCATACTTATAACGCTGGCGGTACTTATTCTGATCGGCTATGGCGTTATGACTGCGCTTTCATACCGTTATTTTCAGATGAATACATTTATCAACGGAGTGGATTATTCATTTAAAACTCCGTCCTATGCCCAGTCTGAGATAGATGATCAGGTTGCGGGATATTATATCCATCTGACACTGAGAAACGGGAGCCTTTCCATATCTCCTTCAGACATCGGTCTGAAGATAACCACGGAAAAGGATATTAAGAAGATCAAGGAAGAGCAGAATCCCTTCCTCTGGTTTATGGCCTTTTTCAAGGATGATTATAATGCTTCATACAGCATAACCTATGATAAGGACAGGTTGAGGAGTTATATAGAGCGCCAGACCTTCTTCCAGAAAAGCAGTATGATCGAGCCTACCAATCCTACGATAATCATGCAGGACGGAGAGCCCGTGATCGTTCCCGGCACCATGGGTACTACCGTTGATGTGGAGCGTGTCATAAGCCTTATCGAGGAAATGATCCCGAAGATGGAATCGGAGCTTAACCTTGAGGAAAAGGGCTGTTATATCGCTCCTGAGTATACCGAGAAATCTGAAAGAGTGGTGGACTGCCGCAACAAGATCGCATCATATACCAACCTGATGCTGATATATCAGATAGCCGATGTAAATATCCAGATAAAGTCTGATGAGATATATAAGATGCTTACGGTGGATCTTAATGATTATTACTGCGTGGTATCCCGTAAGAAGGTTGAACAATATGTGGCGGATTTTGCAGCAAAGCATGATACGCTGGGTACCGAGCGGCTCTTCAGGACACATGATAACAAGCTTGTCAAACTGACCAGTAACAAGATAGGCTGGCAGGTGGATCAGGAGGCCGAACTGGATCATCTTTACAAGGATATCAGCCGGAGAAACAGCTTTATCAGGGAGCCGGAATTCTCAAGCAGGGCGTATTCATATACTGCAACCGGTTCAGATATAGGAAATACCTATGTTGAGGTGGACCTCAGCAATCAGAAGGCATATTTCTACAAGGATAAGCAGCTGGTGATCAGCGGCGACATCATTTCCGGCAGACCTTCCAGAGGCGCCGATACTCCGGGCGGCTTCTATACGCTGTACGGAGGCTATATGAATGTGGTGCTCCGCGGTCCTGACTATGCGTCGCCGGTAGTTTACTGGATGCCCTTCAATGGAGGCATCGGACTTCATGATGCCAGCTGGCAGTCGAAATTCGGAGGCGACCTTTTCCTGACCAGAGGTTCCCACGGCTGTGTCAACCTGGAATTTGAGATGGCAAGAACCGTTTATCAGCACTGCTATAAGGGAATGTCGGTGGTCTGCTATTGGAGAAATACCACCTATATGGTCGATCCCGCGGATGCTACTGATACGCGCATCCAGCAGTCCTACAATCTGTAAAGGAGCCGGATATGAAGGAAGTGACGATCTACACGGACGGTGCCGCCCGCAGTAATCCCGACGGTCCAGGCGGATACGGAGCCGTACTTCTTTATGTTGACCGCGGGGGTACGGTTCATACCAGAGAGCTTTCTCAGGGATATGAACGTACTACAAATAACCGTATGGAAATGATGGCTGTGATAAGCGGGCTGGAATGCCTGAAGGAACCCTGCAGGATAACGATCTATTCTGATTCCCAGTATGTAGTGAAGGCCATAAAGGAAGGCTGGATCGTAAAATGGCAGCAGAATAACTGGAAACGAGGCAGGGAGCCTGTAAAAAATGTGGATCTCTGGAAGAGGATGCTCAGGGACCTGGAAGGACACGATTTTGATTTTGTCTGGGTTAAAGGGCATGCCGGCAATAAATATAATGAGATATGTGACAGACTTGCGACATCTGCGGCAGACAACGGACCGTGGCTGGTTGATGAGGAGTATGTGAATAAATGACACGTGAAGAATTTCGTGCCCTGCTTCAGGACAGGATACTTTGTCTGGACGGCGCAACGGGAACCAATCTTATGGCAGCGGGAATGCCCCTTGGCGTATGCCCCGAGCAGTGGGTGCTTGAGCATCCGGACGTTCTGGTATCTCTCCAGAAGGAATTCCTTGAGGCTGGAACAAATATCCTGTATGCACCTACATTTACCTGCAACAGGATAAAACTCAGGGAGTATCATCTCGAAGACAGGACAGCGGAAATGAATAAGGCGCTGGTACAGCTTTCAAAAAAGGCTGTGCGCAGCTGCAACAGCAGGGGCTATGTGGCCGGCGATATGACCATGACGGGAAGACAGCTGCGCCCCATAGGAGACCTTGCCTTTGACGAGCTTGTGGATGTATACCGTGAGCAGGCAGAGGCTCTGATAGAGGGCGGTGCGGATCTTCTTGTGGTGGAGACCATGATGAGTCTGCAGGAATGCCGGGCAGCACTGCTTGCGATCCGCGAGTATTCAGAGACTATCCCGGTTATGGTCAGCATGACCTTTAATGAGGACGGCAAGTCTCTTTTTGGAACCCCTCCGGAGGTGGCGGTAATCGTACTTCAGGGACTGGGTGCCGATGCCGTAGGACTTAACTGTTCCACAGGTCCGGAGGAAATGACCGGACTTCTTGAAAGAATGAAAAAATATGCTTCCGTACCGGTATTTGCAAAACCTAATGCAGGTATGCCGGAGCTGGAAGACGGTAAATCCGTATATAAAATGACACCGGAGCATTTTGCCGACTGCATGAGGGATATGGCTCTGGCCGGCGCAAATCTGGCAGGGGGCTGCTGCGGAAGCAATCCCTCGCATATACGTGCCATGAAGCAGAAGCTGCGTTATATCGATCCGGTTCCTCCCCTTGAGAAGCCTGTAAGGGTACTTACTTCCGAGAGAGCGCTGCAGGAGATCCCGCTGGACGGGCCCTTCCTGGTTGTGGGAGAAAGGATCAATCCTACAGGCAAGAAGAAGCTGCAGGCTGAGCTTCGCGAAGGCTCCCTGAATCTTGTGAGTGAGATGGCAGTTTCCCAGGAAGAATGCCACGCCCATGTTCTTGATATCAACATGGGTATGAACGGTATCGATGAAAAGGAAATGATGCTGAAGGTGATAGAAGAGGTTACCGCCCTTACGTCACTTCCCTTATGTATAGATTCGAGTCATATTGATATCATTGAAGCGGCCCTCAGGAATTATCCCGGACGGGCGCTGATCAATTCGGTATCTCTGGAGACCGAAAAATGCGAACCGCTTTTCCGGATAGCAAAGAAATATAACGCCATGTGCATCCTGCTTCCCGTATCGGATGACGGACTTCCTGCAACTTTGGAGGAAAGAAAGCAGCGGGTGGATCTGCTGGTGGAAAAGGCCTGTGAGGCAGGACTTTCGCGGGAGGATCTCATCGTGGACGGACTTGTGTCCACAGTCGGCGCGGATCCCATGGCTGCAAGGATGACTCTGGATACCATAGCCTACTGCCATGATGTACTTAAGCTCCCCACCATCTGCGGGCTTTCCAATATTTCCTTCGGACTTCCGGAGAGGATAAATGTAAATACCGCATTTCTGACCATGGCCATAGCAAAAGGCCTTACCATGGCGATCGCGAATCCCGGTCAGGATCAGTTGATGAATGCGGCATATGCCTCGGATCTGCTGCTGGCAAAGCCGGATTCCGACAAGAATTATGTGGAAAAAGTACGGGCGCTTCCAACGGCAGGCACCGGGGCACAGCCGGCGCAGGCTCCTTCTGCGGCTGCCCCGGCGGGTAAGGAACCGTCGGTGAGCCCAATTTATGACTGTGTGATCAATGGCAGCAAGGGCAGGATCCTTGATGAGGTAAAAAAAGCCCTGGATTCGGGACGTGAACCGAAGGCCATAATTGATGATGAGCTGATACCGGCGATAACAAGGGTCGGAGAACTCTTTGAAGAAAAGAGATTTTTCCTGCCGCAGCTCATTTCCGGAGCAAATGCCATGGATGTTGCCATCGCTCATCTGGCTCCGCTGCTCAAGTCCGAAGATACCTCCGAACCGAAGGGCAAGGTGGTATTTGCCTCTGTTGAAGGCGATGTCCATGAGATCGGGAAGAATCTCTGCTGTCTGATGCTGCGTAATTACGGCTATACCGTTATCGATCTCGGCAAGGATGTTCCGGCTGAGGATATCATCGACGCTGCGGAGAAGGAAGATGCTGATATCGTAGCGCTTTCGGCCCTGATGACCACTACCATGATGAAGATGAAGGAAGTGGTGGAGCTTGCAAAGGCGCGTAAATGCAGGGCAAAGGTTATTATCGGCGGCGCGGTCATATCACAGAGCTTCGCAGAGGAGATCCATGCAGACGGGTATTCAAAGGATGCAAATGAATGCGTTAAGCTGGTGGACCGTATACTTGGTAACTGAAAGCATTATGAGCACCGCATCAGGAGCCGGGGTGCTGAATAGTTACATACATTTCAGGTTGACATAGCAGGGTGCAGTTGCTAAAATAGTTGAGATAGCGCCATAGACTGAGGCGTTACATATATTGAAAGGTGGTCTGTCCATGAAAGCAAAGGTATTATCACTCCTTGTAGACAATACATCGGGTGTTCTGTCAAGAGTATCAGGAATGTTCAGCCGCAGAGGCTATAATATTGACAGTCTTTCTGTGGGTGTTACGGAGAATCCGAAATATTCCAGAATGACGGTTGCTGTAACCGGTGATGACAGGATACTGTCCCAGATCAAGAACCAGCTTATGAAGCTGGAGGATGTGGTTGAGGTTGTTGAACTGGAAGACGGTACCAGTGTATGCCGTGAGCTAGTTCTGATTAAGGTTAAGGCTGATCAGAATGAGAGACAGGCGATCATTGCCATCACTGATGTATTCCGTGCGAAGATAGTGGATGTATCTCCCGGAACCATTATGATCGAGATCACCGGAAATAATACAAAGATCGACGCATTTATCGAGCTCCTTAACGGATTCGAGATCCAGGAGCTGGTACGTACCGGTCTTACGGGACTGACAAGAAGATAGTCGGAACCCGCATAAAATGATATCTTCAGCGAGCCCATAAACCCGAGGAATCATTGTAAGTCTTTAGTGAACGAAGGCTTAAGGACAGCTGATCAAATATAATATTTATATAAATTCAGGAGGATGTAACCATGTCAGATCTGAAGATTTTCTACGAGAAGGACTGTAATCTGTCTCTGCTTGACGGCAAGACCATTGCCATCATCGGCTACGGAAGCCAGGGACATGCACACGCACTGAACCTTAAGGAGTCAGGCGCACATGTCATCATTGGTCTCTATGAGGGATCCAAGTCCTGGAAGCGCGCAGAGGAGCAGGGCTTCGAAGTATTTACGGCTGCCGAGGCAGCAAAGAAGGCGGACATCATCATGATCCTTATCAATGATGAGCTGCAGGCTGCTCTTTACAAGAAGGACATCGAGCCGAACCTTGAGGCAGGCAATATGCTGATGTTCGCTCACGGCTTCAATATCCATTTCAACCAGATCATTCCGCCGAAGGATGTCGATGTAACAATGATCGCACCCAAGGCTCCCGGTCATACCGTACGTTCCGAGTATCAGGCAGGCAAGGGTACTCCCTGTCTTATCGCTGTATATC